>JBKPIZ010000337.1:0-2759 GCA_046730495.1 Pseudomonadota bacterium | reverse complement strand
GCAATCCATCGCGACCGTCGGGACAGGCGTCACTCGCCTTGTTTAATTCCGCCCTTCTCCGGACAATGCGGCTCATTAGAGCCGTATCGCCTCAATGCTCTGCCGCACTCTCCGGCCGGGGATGACCTGCCGGCGTACTTTGCACTTGGTGGGATCCCCGGCTCTCGCTCCGCTCGCCCGGGGGTGTCCCATAAGTAAGCATTGCCTACTTAAGCTCAACCTTGGCGCCCACTTTTTCGAGCTGCGCCTTGATCTTGGCGGCGTCGTCCTTGTTGACGCCTTCCTTGACGTTCTTCGGTGCGCCCTCGACCAGGTCTTTGGCCTCTTTGAGGCCCAGGCCGGTAATGGCGCGGACTTCCTTGATGACCTCGATCTTTTTCTCGCCGGCATTGGCCAGAACGACCGTAAATTCGGTCTTTTCTTCCGCAGGCGCCGCTCCGGGCGCGCCCGCTGCCGCCGGCCCCGCGGCAACCGCCACCGCGGCGGCGGCCGAGACGCCCCACTTCTCCTCGAGAAGCTTGGCGAGTTCCGCGGCCTCAAGCACGGTGAGGCTGGAAAGATCGTTCACGATTTTCTGCAGATCAGCCATGACTTTTTCCTTCGGTTCTAACCTTGGCTCTAACCTTGGCCGCGTCAGGCGGCCGCGTTTTCCGTCTTGCTGGCATAAGCCTGGACCACACGGGCGAGCTTCGCCGCAGGCGCGTTGACCACTTGGGCGATTTTGGTCGCCGGGGCTGCAATAAGCCCGACGATCTTCGCCCGCAGCTCATCGAGCGACGGCAGAGCGGCAAGCGCCTTGACGCCGTTCGGATCGAGCGCGGTCGTACCCATCGCCCCGCCAAGAATGACGAAGCGCTCGTTGGTCCTGGCGAATTCGACCGCCACTTTCGGAGCCGCGACCGGATCGCCCGAAAAGGCGATCAGAGCCGGACCCTTCAGGAGCGGCGCGATTGACGCCACGTCGGAACCTTCGAGAGCAATCTTGGCGAGCCGGTTCTTGGCCACCTTCACGCTCGCGCCCGCCTGCTTCATTTGCCGGCGCAGTGTCTGCATTTGGGCGACCGTCAGACCCGAATAATGCGCAACGACAACCACTTTGGTGGTTTTGAAAACCTCGCCAAGGGCTGCAACAAGTTCGCTTTTTGCTGCGCGATCCAAAAGCTCTCTCCGGTTGGCGGTCCGCCTTGCGGCTCGCCGGGTTTGCCGACCAGCCGTCCCGCTCATCCCCGCCTGCGGCGGGGTTTGGGCAGGACGACGTTCACCCTGCCCCTCAGACGTGCTTTCGCGCGCCCGAGCCGTCGAGGTCAGAACCGAAGCTGCCTCGGCTCGTGAGAGCCGCGACCCCTCGTCTCTTCACCCGTCTATGCAGGCCTCTACGATTAAGCCGTGACCGGCGCCCGCAGTCTTGGACAGGAGCGCCTCCCCCACGCCATTAAGCTCTTCGACTTCTTAGGGAATCCGAACCGGAAAACTAAGAAGCGGTCTCGCCTTGATGGTGTTCGAGAAGCGCACAAAGGCGCGCCGACAAATTGGGCCGGCACGCCCGTAGCCGTTATCTAACGCGCCACGCCTCTAATGCCAAGCCTTTTAATGCCAAGCCTTTTAATGCCAAGCCTTTTAATGCCAAGCCTTTTAATGCCAAGCCTTTTAATGCTGCGCCTGGGCACTCGCGAACAGGCTTGTCGGCTCGACCTTCACCCCGGGTCCCATGGTCGAAGAAATCGCGACCCGGTTGATGAAGTGACCCTTGGCGCCGGCGGGCCGCGACTTCTGCACCGCATCGGCAAAGGCGCGAATGTTCTCGACCAGCTTTTCGGCGCTGAACGAGGCCTTGCCGACTCCGGCCTGGATAATGCCGGCCTTCTCGGCACGGAATTCCACCGACCCGCCTTTGGCGCCGCGCACCGCATTAGCAATGTCCATGGTCACGGTGCCCACTTTCGGATTCGGCATCAGCCCGCGCGGCCCCAGCACTTTACCGAGCCGGCCGACCAGCGGCATCAAGTCGGGCGTGGCCACGACGCGGTCGAAGTCGATATTGCCGCCCTGGACTTTCTCCACCAGCTCTTCGGCGCCGACGACATCGGCGCCAGCGGCCTTGGCTTCATCGGCCTTGGCGCCGCGCGCGAATACGGCGACCCGGACCGAACGGCCCGACCCATTCGGCAGATTGACGACGCCGCGGACCATCTGATCGGCATGGCGTGGATCGATGCCGAGATTCATCGCCACTTCGATGGTCTCGTCGAACTTCGCCTTGGCGCGCTCCTTGACCATCTTCACCGCTTCGGCAAGCGGATAAAGCTTTTCGCGGTCGACGCCCTCGCGCGCTTGCCTGGTGCGTTTGCCCAGCCGGCTCATGGCTTCACCTCATAGCCCATCGAGCGCGCCGATCCTTCGATCATGCGCATCGCGGCTTCGATCGTGTTGGCGTTGAGATCTTTCATCTTTTGCTGCGCGATCTCACGGACCTGCGCCTTGGTCACCGAGCCGACAATCTCGCGGCCCGGCGTCTTGGACCCGCTTTCGAGCTTCGCCGCTTTTTTCAGAAAGTGCGAAACCGGCGGCGTGCGCAGCTCAAAGGTAAAGGAACGGTCGGCATAGACGGTAATGGTGACGGGGATCGGCGCCCCCTTCTCCATCTTTTGCGTCTGCGCGTTAAACGCCTTGCAGAACTCCATAATGTTCAGCCCGCGCTGGCCGAGCGCCGGACCGATCGGCGGCGACGGATTGGCGGCCCCCGCCGGGACCTGCAATTT
>JBKPIZ010000336.1:0-5325 GCA_046730495.1 Pseudomonadota bacterium | reverse complement strand
GCGACGAAGATGCCAGCAAGTTTAGAAAGAAAGTGAATGATCTTGTTGAGGCTACGACGAATAAGTTGAATGAACCTCGACACAAGCGACGCTAACTAATACCTTATTGCGCATAACGATCCTAAGAAAGGAAACCTCCTTGGTGCCCTTGTTGACAGCGGCAACACCAATAACAGCGCACCAACCCAGCGGCGCAACAACTCCGGCAACTTGGCGATATTGGCCGCGATCCGCCGCGCCTCGTCTTTCGTGAGCAACTTGGCGTGCTGTTGATCCCGAAATTCCAGAGCCGGATGCGATGCCGGCCAAGCTCGGATGACTCAGGATTGTGACTGATCCTTCGGCGACCATAGCCAGCGCCTGCATGCGCGAGGTAAAACCGTAGACCTCAGTGCGATCAATCTCGTTGCCAGCGAAGGCGCGCGACAGCGTATCGATGCTAATATTCTTCGGCTTAATGTCGCCGGCGGCTTCATAGATTTGCTTATAAAGCGCAGTAGTTTCAGAGAGGGGGCGGATAGGCCTAGCTGCCCTACTACATGAGTAATCTCTCCAATTTCTCCAGGACGAACTTCTGCTCCTTCACCTCTTCATCTTGTCCCAAAAATCCTGCGACCGCCACCCTTGCATTCTCTGGCTTGCGTCGCTCGAGAGCAACGATTTCCCGTATCGACCGCGCCGTTTTCTTCATGGAGTTGAGAAGTAAGCGCTGCTTGTTGGAACATTGTGCCTCCCAGGCTTGCGGCTTGAGCACGGGTGGCTGCTCCTCCGACAGTCGTTGGAGAAAATCCCGAAAGCCGCCGTAATCGCGAAAAGTTGCTTTGCTCGCGCCCAACCTCTCTAAGATTTGCTTCTCGCGGCTCAGCGCGTCGAGCAATCGTGGCATCCCTCTCACGAGCCTCACGTCCTCTGGCTTGCGGCGCTCAAGTTGGATGAGTTCTATCATCAGCCGCGTCGAGTTCTTCAAGGACTTGCCAAGGAGACGCTGCTTCTCGCCATACAACACCTTCCATTTTTGAACCTCGCGAACGCGCCTCGCGAACGCATCTAGTCGCTCACTCATCGCGCTACCCCGCCTTTTCATCTTCAGACTTTTTGTTGCGGTTCCGCCTTCCCTGCGAGTCTCCGCCCCACGTCGACCAGTCGGGCATCAGCTCGCATTTGGCTGATGCGCGAGCACGGAGAAAAGCGTAGGCTTCAACAGGCTGGGGGCTCTCCGAAGGGAGGTCCCAGATGTGTGATTACAGCCTTCACAGCGTTAAGTCGCGGCCGGCGAAGATTGGCGACAAGCTGACCATCCGCGACTTTGGTACTGGCACGCGGGGGTTTTCGGCGTCGGAAGATACCAGGGTAGTGGTCTGCGTTCGACCGGGAACGGAGTTGTCGTTTGCTGAAGAGGTGACGTTCTTAGCGACTGGTCTATCGGGCTGGTGGCCTAAGGTGATCACCCACAAAACCGCAATCTTTCGGCAAATCAACAAAGAGCGGGTCGTCGCTCATCACGATGCGCTGGAATTTCCTGACGGCCGGATCGTGCTCCTGACCTTCCTGGAAGAGGGTCAGCAAGCGACAGTTCTTCAATTACCGGCGGAACCCAGGATTGTCGCGGAGGCTGAAGCCGAACGGCGAGCATCCTACGTCGGCTGAGACTTCGCAAGAGGATTCAACACGGTCGATCGACCGCGCGCGCGATCACGACGCCTTTCCTCGCGGCCAACAAAAGAAGCGATGGAGATGACAATGCCGGCTGTCAGCAAAATACGCGAAGACGAGATCGCGCCTAAGAAAGAACGCATGTTGATCGGCGGCAAATGGGTCGACAGCGCTTCGGGCGAGTGGCTTGAAGTCGAAGACCCGGCGCACCGGCGTCCAATTGCCGAGGTGCCGCGGGGCCGCTCCGAAGACGTCGCACGCGCGGTGAAAGCCGCGGCCGATGCGTTTCCCACCTGGTCGCGTACGGCTCCTCGCGAGCGCGGACGACTTCTCGCCCGGATCGCGGATGCGCTCGAGGCGCGGGTCGAGGAGCTTGCGCGCACGATCGCACTAGAGACCGGCAACGCGCTGCGTACTCAGGCACGCCCCGAGGCGAAGACGACGGTCGATATCATCCGCTACTTCGGCGGCTTGGGCGGCGAACTTAAGGGGGAGACGATTCCCTTCGGCGAGCAGGTTTTGAGTTATACACGACGCGAGCCACTCGGCGTTGTCGGCGCCATCATCCCGTGGAATGCGCCGGTGCTGCTTGCGGCCCTCAAAATCGGCCCTGCGCTCTGCGCCGGCAACACCCTCGTACTAAAGGCAGCAGAGGATGCGCCGCTCGGTGTCCTGCTGCTGGCCCAAGTCTGCCAGGAGCTCCTGCCACCTGGCGTGCTTAATGTGCTGACAGGGCTGGGCGAGGAATGCGGCGCCGCACTCGCCAACAACCCGCTGGTAAGCAAGCTCTCGTTCACGGGCTCCACGGAGGTGGGCAAGCTCATCATGCGTGCTGCCTCTGACCGCGTCGTCCCGGTCTCGCTTGAGCTAGGTGGCAAGAGCCCCTCAATCGTATTCCCCGACGCCAACGAAGATTGGGTCGTCGACGGCATCATTTCCGCGATGCGCTTTACGCGGCAGAGCCAGTCCTGTACCGCGGGCTCGCGGCTTTTCCTCCACCGCAACATCTTCGACAATTTTCTTGATTCGCTCAGTCAGAGGGTCAAAGCGCTCAAGCTCGGCGATCCGCTCGACGAGGCAAGCGGCATTGGCACCATCATCAACGAGAAGCAGTTCAACAAAGTATGCGGCTACGTCGAGGAAGGACTCAATCAGCTCGAAACGCGCGTCGTGATTGGCGGTCTCCCACCCAAGGAAGGACCACTTAGCGAGGGCTATTACGCAGTCCCCACCATTTTTGCGAACGTGGCGAACGACTGGCGATTGGCGCGTGAGGAGATCTTTGGACCCGTGCTTGTTGCCATTCCTTGGACCGACGAAGCGGATGCGATTCGCATGGCTAATGACAGCCATTACGGGCTTGCTGCCTATGTCTGGTCACACGATATCGGCCGTGCTCTGCGCGCGGCACATGTGATCGAGGCAGGTTGGGTTCAGGTCAACCAGGGGCTTGGTCAGAGTCCTGGTCACTCTTACGGTGGCTACAAGGAAAGTGGTATTGGCCGCGAGTTCTCTCTCGAGGGCATGCTGGAGAGCTACACGCAAAGGAAGAACGTCACGGTCAACCTGACGCACTAGGAAAAGCGCGATTCATCCGTGGGGGTTCAATCGCTGCAGCTCTCAGGAGACCCGAGTGATGATCGCTCGAATGCTTGTACGAGGCGGCCTGTTGACGCTTACGCTAACGGCGGCTGTTACCACGGCTAAAGCAATTTGTCGGATTATGCGGTCACCCTCGCTATCCGACACTGGGCCTCAGCGAACGCGATCCGATCAAGCACGCAGTCGATCTGCGTCGAGGTCCAGCCAGTCTCGTCCGCCGCGATCCGCCAAGCCTCGTCGTGCCTGAGCCGGTTTGTTACCGAGCGCCGCACGAAGCACGATGCGCCAGCGCGCAGTTCGATAGGATCAAGTTGCAAACAGGACGGGTATCTCGGCGTTTTCTAAAACGTGTCGGGTCGCTCCACCAAATATCATTTGTCTCAATCGGCTCTGCGTATAAGCGCCTTTAATTAAAAGATCGCAATCTAATGCTTGGGCTGCCGCCAGAATTGCCTGGCCGGTATTTTTGCCATCAAGCCCAACCCTCATCGGTTCTGCGGCAATCCCGTTGCGCTGCAGGTAGAAGATCAACTGTTCAGGGGAAGGCCCCGGCACCTCAGTTCCACCAATGACTGTCAGGACTGTAACGCGATTGGCCTTTTGAAGAAGTGGCATTGCCAGCGCAGTGGCTCGTGCTTGCTCCGTGCTCCGGTTCCATGCAATCAACACGTTGGTAGCAATCTCGGGTGGCGGCCATGGCGGAGCTAGTAGTATCGGCCGGCCGCTCTCAAACAGACCGGAATAAAGCGCTCGGTTGTGAACGAAAGTCTCGTTCGCATCGGGCCGACTCATTATGATCAGGTCGAAAACGCGCCCGTAGCTGCCGATGAAGTCCTCACTCTGTGGCGCATCGTCAAACCAGCCGAATGACAATGCCTCTGTCTTCGCGGTAGATCGCGGCACATTGTGAGTGTCCATGAAGGATTCAAAAATCTGCCGTGCCTGTTTCTCCAGCCGAGCGGCAGCCGCCTTATCGATTTCCAACGGAATGCCGCCCGTGGTCGAATGCAGCAAACTCCGCAACCGACCAACGCAGCGCGAACCCCTCCATGTAACTGTTGCACCCTCGAGCCACCAACAGCGCGGTTTCCAGCGCCGTTTGCATAGCGCTATTGTCTTCCGTCGGCACCAAAATCGTCTTCATTGAGATTGTGGCCTCTTAGGGGTTCTCCCCTAAGGCCAACCGCCGCATATTACCACATCGGGTCAAAGCTGGACGAAGCGACCAAGTTGCCGACATCACGCGAAGCTGCTGCGATGCAGCAATCGATCGCCATCTATTTGGGCATGTACTGCCGAATTTTCGTAAGCAGTTGGCGAGGGCTGTAAGGCTCCGGTACATAGTCATCACATCCTGCCGCTCGTGCTGTCTGTTCTTCCCCGTTCAGCGCGTGGGAGGTGACGGCGATGATCGGAATCGATCGCAACACGGGATTGGCCTTGATCTGGCGCGCGACTTCGTAGCCGTCCATGATCGGCAGTTGGGCGCTCATTAGTATGAGTTGGGGTCGCTGCTTCGCCACAGCTGTAAGCGCCTGCTCGCCGTCCTCGGCCTCGGTGATTTCATAATCGGTGCCAGCAAGCATATCGCGAATGATCTGGCGGTTATCGGTTTGGGCCTCGACCACTAGAATGCGCTTGCTCATGCAGCCTCCACCTGCGGCTCAACAACGATCGGGAGCGTAAACGCAAATGTGGAGCCCCGGCCGACTTGCGACTCGACCCAGATTCTGCCCCCGTGCATCTCAATGATGCGCTTCGATATGGCGAGCCCCAAGCCAGTGCCGCCCTTCTTGCGTGTGATCGCATTGTCGGCCTGTTGGAACTCCTGAAATAGCCTGGCCTGATCGGCTGCGGAAATGCCCGGGCCGGTGTCACGGACTGAGACATAGAATGAGCCATTGTTCGCTTCGGCCTTGATGGCGATTTCACCCGCATCGGTGAACTTGATCGCATTACCGACCAGATTGATGAGCACTTGCGTCAACCGCCGACCGTCGCCGCGGCCGGAGGGCAGTTGTGGAGCGACTTGAACTTTGAACGCGAGCTTCTTATCGGTAGCTAGTGGTT
>JBKPIZ010000335.1:0-1098 GCA_046730495.1 Pseudomonadota bacterium | reverse complement strand
AGAATCCGAATTGGACAATCTGGTCACCGATGGTGCGGACGATTCAAAGCCGACCGCCGGTTTTCAGCGCGTCATCCAGCGCGCGGTGATCCATGTTCAATCGTCCGGCCGCGAAGAAGTGACCGGCGCCAATGTGCTGGTCGCAATTTTCGCCGAACGCGAGAGCCATGCCGCCTATTTCCTGCAAGAGCAGGACATGACGCGCTACGACGCGGTCAATTATATCAGCCACGGCATCGCCAAGCGCCCCGGCATGTCCGAAACGCGGCCGGTGCGCGGCGCCGACGAGGAAGCGGACAGCAAATCCGGCGACGAGCCGAAGAAGAAAGGCGACGCGCTCGACGCTTATTGCGTCAACCTCAACAAGAAGGCGCGCGAGGGCAAGATCGATCCGCTGATCGGCCGCGAGTCCGAGATCAATCGCACGATTCAGGTGCTGTGCCGGCGGCAAAAGAACAATCCGCTGTTCGTCGGCGAGGCCGGCGTCGGTAAGACCGCCATCGCCGAAGGGTTGGCGCGCCGCATCGTGCACGGCGAAGTTCCCGACGTGCTGCGCAACGCCACCGTATTCGCGCTCGATATGGGCACGTTGCTGGCCGGAACGCGCTATCGCGGCGATTTCGAAGAACGCTTGAAGCAGGTCATTAAAGAGCTCGAAGCCTATTCAGGCGCGATCCTGTTCATCGATGAGATCCACACCGTGATCGGCGCCGGCGCCACGTCGGGCGGCGCCATGGATGCGTCGAATCTGCTGAAGCCGGCGCTGGCATCCGGCACCGTGCGCTGCATCGGTTCGACGACTTACAAAGAGTACCGGCAATATTTCGAAAAGGATCGGGCGCTGGTCCGCCGCTTCCAGAAAATCGATGTCAACGAGCCGACCATCCCCGACGCGATCGAAATTCTCAAAGGGCTCAAACCTTATTTCGAGGATTATCACAAGCTCAAATATACCAGCGACGCGATCAAGGCGGCGGTCGAGCTGTCGTCGCGTTACATCCATGACCGCAAGCTGCCCGACAAAGCGATCGATGTGATCGACGAATCGGGCGCGGCGCAAATGCTGTTGCCGGAAAACCGGCGCAAGCGGACCATCGG
>JBKPIZ010000334.1:0-5497 GCA_046730495.1 Pseudomonadota bacterium | reverse complement strand
CTCATCTCGCGAGACTACTCAAGGGATGGACGGTTCAAATCGGAACACTTTCTGTGCCTATGTCTGTTTCATGGAGTGGTCTTCTTATTGCCGCCCTGCTGGCGTTTTGGGGGCTGATGCAGTTAGTTCAATAGTCGCCACAGCATAGAACGACATGCTCCCGTCTGCTCTGGCTGCCACTGATTGGAGTGCTTTCAGCCCAAAGCCACACCGACTCGCCGCGATAGAAACGAAACCGTATGCCGGGCGATCATGAGCTCTTCGTCCGTACCGATCACGTAAGCCGAAACCTTGCTGTGCGGCTTGGAAATCAAGGGCCCGCCAGCCTTGTTGGCGGCGCCGTCAAAATCGACGCCGAGCCACGCCAGCTTCTCTGCCACGCGCGCGCGAATGGACGCGGAATTCTCGCCGATGCCGGCGGTAAAGATGAAACCGTCGAGACCGTTGAGAGCGGCGGCCAGCATCCCGGCGTTCAGCGCGATGCGATAGACAAAGTAGTCAATCGCAAGCGCGGCTGCGGGTGAGGCGCTGGCTTCCAGCTCGCGCATATCATTGCTGATGCCAGACAGTCCTTTCAAGCCGCTTTGACGATAGAGCAGGTCCTCGACGTCTTTGGCCGACATTCCTTTCTGCGCAATCAAATAAAGAATTACGCCGGGGTCGATCTGACCGGGTCGCGTGCCCATCGGCAAGCCATCCAGCGCAGTGAAACCCATCGTGCTTTCGACGCTTCTTCCATTGGCGAGGGCACACATCGAAGCGCCGCTGCCGAGATGGGCGACAATGACGCGGCCTTTGGCAATGGCGGGACTGAATTCCGGCAAGCGACCGGCAATGTATTCGTATGAGAGTCCGTGGAAGCCGTAGCGTCGCACGCCCTCACGATAAAATTTCCCGGGGATCGCGTAGTGGTCAGCGAGTGGACCGTGCGAGCGATGAAACGCAGTATCAAAACATGCCACCTGGAGCAGTTCAGGCCGCCTTGTCAGGAGCGTGCGGATCGGGGCGAGGTTGTTCGGCTGGTGCAGAGGGGCGAGCGAACTGAATTGTTCGAGCCGTTGAAGCACATCTTTGTTGATCACGGCTGGCCGATCATAGTCGGGGCCGCCGTGAACGACGCGGTGTCCGACCGCCGCAAGCTCAATTTTTTGTGTCTCACGCAGCCAATTGCCCGCGGCTCCTATCGCCGTCGCGACGTCCGATATTTCCTGCGGAGAATACGTCTTGTCGATCAGAGCCTTGCCATCGCGCGCCTCGGCACGCAGCCGCGGCCGTGTGCCGATTCCATCAAATTGGCCTTTGATGAGACGTTGCGGGTCAGCGGAGGCTCTCTGGTCAAATATTTGGAATTTGACACTCGATGAGCCCGCGTTGACGACAAGGATCGCGTCCATAGGAGATTACGCCGCGGGCAGGGGCGCTTTACTTCGCCGCGCCGCCGCGTAAAGAACCGCCGCTGCGCAAGACGCCATGCGGCTGCGCACTGAATCGGCCCGTGAGGTCAGAACAACCGGCACCCTGGCGCCAAGCACTAGGCCAGCGGAATCCGCCTTGGCTAGAAAGATCAAGTTTTTTGCCAGCATGTTGCCGGCCTCGAGGTCGGGCACGACCAGAATTTGCGCCTTGCCGGCGACCGGCGACTGAATGCCCTTAATTTTCGCTGCTTCCAGACTGATCGCGTTATCGAAAGCCAGTGGACCGTCCAGGACTGCATTGGTGATCTGTCCGCGGTCGGCCATTTTGCAAAGCGCCGCGGCCTCAATCGTTGAAGGAATCTTTGAGGTGACCGTTTCAACAGCTGAAAGGATTGCAACGCGCGGCGTTCCGAGCCCGACTTGGGTGAACAGGTCGACGGCATTCTGGATGATGTCGCGCTTGGCATCGAGATCGGGAGCGATATTGATTGCGGCATCGGTGACGAACAAGGTCTCTGGATATGTAGGGACGTCCATGATGAAGACGTGGCTGATCCGCCGCGCCGTGCGCAAACCGGTCTTCGAATTGGTCACGGCTCGCATCAGTTCGTCGGTATGCAGGCTCCCTTTCATCAAGAGCTCGCCTTTTCCCTCGTGCACCATTTCGACCGCGCGTTCGGCCGCCGCTTCACTGTGCGGAGCGTCGACGACCCGAAAACCGCCGATCTTTATTCCATGCTCGTTGGCGACTTTTTCTATCTTTGCCGCTGGCCCGACCAGGATCGGCTTGATGATCCCCAGTTCTGCCGCCTCTACGGGACCGCGAAGCGAACTTTCATCGCACGGATGGACGACGATTGTTTGTGCAGCCGCTACCTGTTTCGCCCTGGCGACCAGACGCTCATATTTAGACTCCGGGGGATGAGCGGCAGGAGCTATGGCCTTAAGCGTGCCTATTTCGCTCTCGCGTTGTCTTGGCATGGACGCTTTCCTTTAACTGATATCCGGCTACGACGCCTTGGATGTTGTTCCTCTCGCGGAGTGGGACGGACTTCTCACGACGGCCAAGCGATCCTCTTTTCCGAATAGCCGGCTGACGCGTTGTAAGCGCTCCCGATCGTCATCCGAGAGCTCGCCACGCGCGCGCAGTACCTCTCTGATCATGTCGAGCGCCTTTTGCCGGATTTCGGGGTCGGGCGGCAGCATTGATGGAATGGCCGACAGGGCGGCCTCGGTGTCGAGCAACAGCATGTAGAATTGCTCGCGCACAATCGCTTTGAATTGCGTCAGCGTAATATCGGTGTACTTCTCGCGGATGCGTCGCAACGCTTCGAAACCGCGCTCGTCAACGGCAGCGCGACCCTTGCCGGCGAAAATCAAGGCACGGATCACCGCCTCGCGCAGGCCGCCCGTCGTAATATGCGACTTCAATTCGGCAATGCGGTTGTCTATCAGCGCACGATGCAACGTACTCTCTGGAGCGCGCCGGAGCGGCTGATCGCTGGCCGGATCGATTCCCATCGCAGCCTGGAACGCCTTCGAGCCGTAAACAGCCGTGAACATCCGCTCGGAGAAATTCTCGGTCGCAACCCGCCAAGCGTCCAGTCCGGCCACAATTTGCCGGGATATGTTTTCCTGCATGGCGACGAACGGATTATCCGCCGACGCGGGCCTTCTGCGGTCGCGCACCTGTTCGGCCCAACCAGCGACCGGCCCCATCATCGGATTGGCATTCGAAAACATTTCGTATTGCAGGCGCAGCGGATGCAGTTGCTGCATGAAATCGGCCCAAGCGGGATTCACGAAAGCGCGAACAATCGGCTGTACGAAAGCGCGATAAAGCGCCAAGTTAGTCCGCGACACGCGGTCAACCGTAGCGAAGTTGCGATCGTCCGCCATGTCGTTGACGCCCAATGCGCGAATGTCGTCGAGCGTTCGCAGCTCGCATCGCATGATCCAGTCGCCGGTAGCGAGATCAGGATTGATACTTTCACCGGCCCTGCGCTCGAACTTGGCCTCGTAGAGACCCGGCGGGAGCGTGTCGATCAGATCGATATTGCTTGAGAACTCACCGTGCTCTTTGCGCGCAACGCCGCCTGAGACAAAAATACCGAGATGGCCGATTGTCTCGTGGATGGTATAGACGATGGTCTGGCCATAAGCGCGGATTTCGTCGAGGTCTTCGTAGAGATCGAGGATCCATCCCAGCGCCTGCTGCGGCGGTGTGATGTTATCGCCTTGCGAGCAAAATACGACGATCGGCGAGCGAATGTTCCGCAAATCGATCGCGGTGCCGTCGGACGTGCGAATATTCCCGGCCGCCAGGTTATTGCCGACGAACAATTCATCGACGATGAACTGGATCTCCTCGGCGTTGAGATTGACATGGCCGCCCCACCAGCGCTCGAAGCCGAGATACCGCGGCGCTTCGGAATCGATTTTTGAATACAAGTTGTATTGTTTGGTCCACAGCGTATTCGCCGGATTTTGATTTTCGAAATTCTGCACGAGCCAGGCGCCGTCGAATTTTCCGGCGCCCAGATCGCTCGCGAATGCGGTCAACCAGCTGCCACCAAGGAGTCCGCCGGTGTAGCGCATCGGATTTTTGCCATGAACGCCCTGCCAATAGGAAAGCGGCGAGCCGGCGATGATCATCGGGCCAAACAATTCCGGACGCAGTGCGGCGAGCATCATTACCGCCCATCCGGCTTGGCAATTGCCGATGACGCACGGCTTGCCATCCGCCTGCGGGTGCAGGGCAATCACTTTTTCTAGAAATTTTGCTTCGGCGCGGCCGATGTCTTCGATGGTCTGGCCAGGCATCGGATCGGGAAGGAATCCGATGAAATAACAGGGGTGACCCGCCTTGAAAGCTACGCCGATCTCGCTGTCGGCTTTAAAACCACCGATGCCAGGACCATGGCCGGCACGAGGATCGATTACGACGAAGGGCCGCCGCTTCGGATCGATTTGAGTTCCGGCAGGCGGAACGACGCGCACCAGCGCGTAATTCACCGGTCGATCGAGCTTGCGGCCGTCGACCAGAAGCTCGGCCTGATAGTCGAGCACATGTGGAGCAGTTTCCTCCAGGTGCTCGCGATATTGATTGCCACGTTGGCGCATCACGTCCCAGAACAGAACGCTGCGCTGTGCGGCGTCGACCATGTATTCGACGGCGGGGCCGAACATATTGAACGGCAAGATCTCGGATTTGTTCAGGTGTGGCGAAGAGGTCGCTTGTGGTTCGGAGCGCACGTGCCGAATCCCTCTTTGAAGCTTGGAATGAGATTTTCATGCGGTCCGGCAACTGGAGGCTTGACGGCCGCTTCTGTCGGGAAAGAGCTACGTCCAAAAATCGATATTGGATTTGATATAGGTCAAAGAACTCCGGCCCTTTGCGTCGGTTTTGTGTATTGTCGATGCACGCGAACGCCGGGCTTATTTCGCCCGACAGTTGCCGCCCGGACCGCATGAGATGGAACAATCCACAAAGCTCAAAAGCGGTTTGGCTTGGCTCCGATATCTGCCGCCGCTCACATGGCTGGCGCATTATGAAAAAGGTTGGCTAACCGGAGATTTTGTCGCAGGCATCACTCTGGCAGCCTACGCAATTCCGGTTGCGCTTGCCTATGCGACGCTGGCGGGTTTGCCGCCGCAGGTCGGCATCTACGGCTACTTGCTTGGCGGTCTTGGCTACGCCTTGCTGGGATCGTCGCGCCAATTGGCAGTCGGGCCGACCTCCGCCATTTCACTCATGATTGCCGGAACGGTTGGTGAGATGGCCGGCGGCGACGCCGCGCACTACGCACAAATTGCAAGTCTGGCGGGATTTACCGTCGCCTTGCTTTGCCTGATCTCATGGCTTTTTCGGTTGAGCGTCCTGGTGCGTCTGATCAGCGACAGCATTCTGGTCGGATTCAAAGCTGGCGCCGGACTGACAATCATCATGACTCAGCTGCCGAGCCTGTTCGGCATTTCCGGTGGCGGTCACAATTTCTTTGAACGTGCGATGCTGTTGCTGGGCCAGCTGGGACAGGTTCAATACCTTGTGCTTGCGATCGGGGTCCTCGCGATCGCGGTCC
>JBKPIZ010000333.1:0-3080 GCA_046730495.1 Pseudomonadota bacterium | reverse complement strand
CAGGATCCCTCCTCCCTTGATTAACCAGCTCAAGGCTGGCGGAAGGATGGTGATCCCGGTCGGCTTGCTCGGCGATCAGCAGCTTGTCGTGGTCGAGAAAGAGCTGAACGGAAGGGTCACAACGAAGGAAATTATGCCGGTACTGTTCTCGGTGCTCGAGGGATCCGACGAATCTGCATTCCGGGCATCCTGATCAAGACGATGACCGGCAGTTGAAATCACTGAGCGGGACCGCCATGTCTACGACTTGCTTCGCTAATCCGCCAAGTCAGGGCGCAGCCATTCTGCCAGCTTCGACCACCGCCGCCGCCCCGAGACATTGCGCACCGCAATGGCTACCGCCTTCTTTTGTCCAACCAACACAACGAGCCGCTTCCCTCTAGTGACGCCGGTGTAGAGAAGATTGCGCTGCAGCATGGCGTAATGCTGGGTGAGCACTGGAATTATCACGGCGGGATATTCCGACCCCTGGCTTTTGTGAATGGTCGCCGCGTAGGCCGGCACCAGCATATCGAGCTCACCGAATCCGTACTTGATGGATCGGCCGTCGAAGCTCACGGCGAGCTCCCCAACGTTGGGGTCGACATCATTGATGGTGCCGATGTCGCCGTTGTAGACCTCTTTCTGATAGTCATTCTCGATCTGCATCACCTTATCGCCAGGGGGAAAAGTCCAGCCGAATCGTTCAACCTTGCGTTCGCCAGCAGGATTGAGCGCTGCCTGCAGTTCGATGTTCAACGACCGCGCGCCCACTCCACCCCGATTCATCGGACACAGCACCTGGATGTCACGGATAGGATCGAGGCCAAACCGTTTCGGGATGCGTGTCTTCGCCAGCTCAACGATGCGGCTGATGGCAGTTGCGGGATCGTCCACCTGCACAAAGTAGAAGTCGCTGTCGGTTCCGGGAGAGCTGAGATCGGGCATCAAGCGGCTCCGCGCGGCCTGCCGGAACACTTCGGTGAGCCGTACCACCGGCACAGCGCCTGACGAGATAATGTCCGCCAGAACCTGGCCGGGCCCGCTGGCCGGGCCCGACCGACGGAAGCTGGTCGATGTCGCCGACGACCAACAGAGCGGCCTTGTCCGGCACTGCTCTCAAAAGCGCCTGCATCAGCATGACATCGACCATGGAAGTCTCGTCAACGACGAGCAGGTCGCAATCGAGTGGATTATCGTCTCCGCCCCTGAAACCGCCGCTCTTCGGGTCCACTTCCAGCAGCCGATGGATGGTCTTGGCCTCGAAGCCGCTCGCCTCTGTCATGCGCTTGGCGGCGCGGCCGGTCGGCGCGCATAGCAGAAGGCCGGTGCCCTTCGCGGCGAGGATGCGCAGGATCGCTTTGACGATGGTGGTTTTGCCGACGCCGGGCCCGCCGGTCATAACCAGCACCTTGGACATCAGCGCGAGCCGGATTGCCGCGATTTGACTTTCCGCAAGAGCAAAGCCGATGCGCTTCTCGACCCACGGCAAGGCTTTGTCCGGATCGATCCAGGGCCAAGGCAGCGGGCCATTTGCGAGTTGCATGAGCCGGTGGGCGATGGTGCGTTCCGCCCGATATAGACCAGTCAGAAATATGCAGGGCGTGTCGCCAACTTGGTCCGCGACCACCGTGCCCTCCTGCAGCTCGAGCTCAAGCGCAGTGCGAATTAGTTGCTGCGGCACCTCGAGCAACTTCTCGGCCAAGGGCACCAGTTCGTCTGTCGGCAAGCCGCAATGGCCTTCGTCCATCGCCTCGGTCAGCGCATAGGAAATCCCGGCGCGAACCCGGACCATGGCAGTCTTCTCGATCCCGAGCTTCATGGCGATCGCGTCGGCGGTCTTGAAGCCGATGCCGCGAATGTCCCGAGCTAGCCGGTACGGGTTATCAGTCATGACCTGAATGGCGTCGGCGCCATAGGTCTTGAAGATCCGCACTGCCCGTGCGGTGCTGACACCGTGGCTGTGGAGGAAGACCATGATTTCCCGCACGGCCTTCTGTTCGGCCCAGGCGGCGAGAATGCTGGCCGCACGAACCGGCCCGATGCCATCGACCTCGCGTAGCCGATCCGGCGTACTCTCGATGATGTCGAAAACCTTCTCGCCGAATGCGCGCACGAGCTTCTTGGCGTAGACCGGCCCTACACCACGGATCATGCCGGACGACAGGTTTCTCTCAATGCTATCGGCCGAGGTCGGCGCCGAGGTGCGCAGGAAGCGCGCTTTGAACTGCTGGCCGTGGGTGCGGTCATTGACCCATTGGCCCGAGGCCATGATCCATTCGCCCGCGGAAATGGCGGCCGCATGGCCCACCACCGTCACCACGTCACGATGGCCGCGTGCCCTTGCGCGCAGCACGCAGAAGCCATTCTCAGCGTTGTGGTAGGTTACTCGTTCGACGAGGCCCGCCAGAACTTCCCCGGTATCCGGCTGCGGGCTCATGTGGATCATTCCTTTTGAGACTCACCTCGGCGTCCGTCTGCTTATCCGCGGCAGATGTGGAGGGAAGGTTTTTGTTGCGCCTCTGGTTTGAAATTTAAAAAGCCCGTCGCCATTTAACCACCCATGAGTGGAGAATTTGACCCAGCCGATTATTCGTTCGTCGTGAAGCGGCGAGGCAGTCCCCAAAAGCCATGGCGGTGGGAAATTTATTGTGCCGGTAAGGCGGCGCCAGTAGAACGCTCGCCCGTGTTTTTTGAGAGCATGGCAGAGGCAGCCAAAGAGGGGAAAAAGGCGCTGGCGCACTTCCTAGCCAAACGGGCGGCCTGAGATCGCGTCATCCGCAGGTGAGCTTACGCCGGCGCTGGATCGGCGTGCGTGAAGACCAGGCATTAGTTCGGTTTACTTCTTTGTCATGCTTTTGCCAGTCCGGACTTCGGATCGTCCCTCGAGCTTATCGTAATCCATAATTCGCATTTATGACCAAACATATTCAAACATATCAGTGACATTCCTGGCCCGCAGCGCGGGCCGCTTTCATTTGGACCAACTCGGCTTGCCCTTAACCGTTTGCCATCACTAACGAGCTTCCGCCGCAGCGCCAACCTGGCCGAAAAGGTCCAAAACGTGATGGCCGTCACGGAGGCCCCTAGTAAGTTCTGGC
>JBKPIZ010000332.1:0-3813 GCA_046730495.1 Pseudomonadota bacterium | reverse complement strand
GCAGATACAAGCGCCATCAATGTAAAGGTCGCGTCTCGCAGCCAGCAAAAGCGGTAATCCCAATTACGCTCACCCCCAAGCTGCTCCGGCAGTGAAGTGGTTGGGGCGGCGGTAATGCCGCCGGTTTCCGCATAAGTCAGGGCTTTGAGCGTCAACAAGGAACGTTTGACCGCTTCCCGCCAAGGTCCGACGTGGGAGCAGCGGCTCGACCAATCGCGCCAAAACGATTCCGTTTCCTGCAGAGCCGCGTTCCAGTTGATCTCAGGTGGCGTCGGCAGGTGAGACTCGCCGCGCGTCAGCACGAACGGGACACACTCCCCTTCAACCACGTCAAACTCCGCAACCGTGGCGAAGTTCTCGCCTTGTAACGGCACTGGAGAGCGCAGCACCGCCAAGTTTGCTCCTGCAATGGCTCTCACGCCAGACCCCTCTTCGAGCTGAGTCACCCACGGCACCGTGATCCCATAGTCGAATCGCAGCGCCAGGTGCATTTGCATCGCCACCTTGCCGCGTCGCCCCTTAACCAGGCGAATCACCGATGAGCCCGCTTGGCCCATCGGCATGAAATCGATCAGGGCGACACTGCCGTTCGCCGTGTCGAACACCGTCTCCAGAACCAAGGTGTCATCGTGGTAAGCACGACTGGTGCGGAGCGTCGGGTCAGCGGGAGAGATCCGCCAGCGCCCATGTTCGGACGTGCCGAGGAGCGCTGCGAACAAGGCGTTGCTGTCAAAGCGCGGCCAGCACAACCAGTCTATCGAGCCATTGCGACCGACAAGGGCAGCCGTCGTACAATCGCCGATCAGAGCATAGTCCTCGATATCCAGCGGAAGATCGGATCCTATGAATCGTCTCCGAACCGTTACGGTGCTTGGATGCGACTGCAGCCCGAACGGCGTGACACGCGGGGAAGGGGGGCGCTCAGTGCTATCGCGGGCCACAACGTCCTGGGGAATGAGCGTGCGCAGAATCTCGGCAACGATGTCTTCCACGGGCCGACTCACGTCGATGAGGATTGGATCTTCGTCAGGTTCCGGCTCCTCCAGAATTGAGAACTGATGGTCAAGGAGGATAAGAAGCGTGGAATGTTCTTGGCGCGCGGCCAGCCGCGAAGCAATCAATGCTCTCTCGCCGTGCAAATAAACAATGCGCACGTCCGGCCGCCCACGAGTTAGAAAATCGCGGTGGCTGCGCCTGAGCACTGGGCTGGTGATCACGCCGCCCGTGCCGAGCTGGCGGCAACCGTCAATCCATGCCGCGATCTTCTCGAGCCAGGACCACCACTGGCGATCGTCGAGCGGATGGGCGGTGTGCACCTTGGCGATGTTCGGTGACGGATGGAGCTCGCCACCTTCTGCGAATGGCAGGCCTAGTCGCTGGGCAAGCGCTGTTGCAATCGTTGTCTTCCCGCTCCCAGAGACACCTGCGACAATGAGGATCGGCCGAACGTCGGCGACACCTCCCTGGCCTGCCGCTAGTGCTGTGCTTGTCGTCACTTCAGCGGGCTTTTCTGCCATCGCACGCGCCTACCGCTTCTTCAGGAAGGTCGCCAAATTGCAGTTGAGCAGATCGGAGATTTTGGCAAGCTCAATGTCCGCCGGCGGAGTCTCGGCCAGAATTTTTGGATCAAATGCATAATGTCCCTGTTTGGGAAACACCGTAGTAACCCGCTCGGCCCAGATCTTTTTCACTGCGGCAAGAATGCGCAGTTTGTCGTCGATGAGCACATAGTGATTGGCAGGATAGAGGCGCTCGACATATTCGAGCTCATTCTCCTTGTGAATGTAGATGAGCACACGATTATCGACCGCCCGCCACAGGCCGGAGCGCTCCACCTTGCGCGGCTGGAACACGGCATCGCCGTCTGAGAGAATGACCGCGGGCCCCCATTGCTGTACGTGTTTCACTGCGTCCAGAGCCCCGGGATACAGGCGATCGGCGAACGGATAATCGACCAGCCAGTTCGACATGCGCAGCACGTCCGGCCGATGCATCTCTTCACCCCGAAAGCGCTCCAGCGCGCCGAGGTAATCGACGTAGCCCAGTTCGCTCCGCAATCCTTCTAGGATGTCCCAGTACCTATCACGAGCGGAGGCTCCATATGCGTCCGCCAGGTGCTCCTTGAGATGGCTCTGCACCGTATCGTTGTCGAGAAGAGTGTTGTCGACGTCGAACAGAAATACGACAGCGGCCGTTTTGGACATCGCAGTCTCTTGTGCTTTTCAACGCGGCGCTACGCCATTCCAGACACTCTTGGTCTTGCCGAGCAGCTCTTTCGCGACCTCCGTCACACACTCGGGTTCGAAGCGGTATTTGCGCAACAACTCCTTAAGAGGAGCCGACGCGCCAAATGTCTTCATGCCGATAATGCGGCCCGACCTCCTGCCGACATAGCGTTCCCAGCCGAACGTCGAGGCCTGCTCCACCGCAATGCGCGCTGTAACTTCGGGTAGCAGCACGCTGTCCTGATACGCCTCTGACTGATGCTCGAAAATATCCCAGGAGGGCATCGAGACCACGCGCGAGCGGATGCCTTCGACAAGCAGTTCCTCCTGGGCCTTGACGCACAGGCTCACCTCGCTACCCGACGCAATGAGGATCAATTCGGGCTCTCCACCCGGGGCATCGGCGAGCACATAGGCACCCCGCGCGAGACCAGATGCCGGTGCATATTTGCTGCGGTCCAAGGTCGGTAGTGGTTGCCGCGACAGGGCTAACAGCGCTGGTTGGTGCCGCAGCTGCATAATATAGCGGTACGCCTCGACCACCTCATTAGCATCGCAAGGTCGCAGCACCACGAGGCCAGGTTCGGCGCGGAATGAGGCGAGCTGCTCTACGGGTTGATGGGTGGGACCATCCTCACCGTCACCCATAGCGTCGTGCGTAAACACAAAAATGGTGGGAAGCTCCATTAGCGCCGAGAGTCGAATGGCAGGGCGCGCATAATCACTGAACATGAAGAACGTGGCGCCGAACGCGCGAAGCTTTGACAATGCGAGCCCGTTGACGGCGGCTGTCATCGCATGCTCGCGAATACCGAAATGCATGTTTCTGCCGGCTCGATTGTCAGGTTCGAAGTCACCGGCGCCCGGAAAGGTGAGCAGCGTCTTGGTGGAGGGGCCGAGGTCTGCTGATCCTCCCAGCAGCCAGGGGATATTCTGGGCAAGGATATTGAGGACCTGGCCCGATGCATCGCGACCGGCGATGCCTTTCGGATCAGCGGGAAAAACCGGTAGCCCCTTGTCCCATCCCTGCGGCAGCTCCCGGCGCTGCATGAGATCGATCTCGGTCGCGAGCTCCGGATATTTCCCGCGATAGGCTGCAAACATCTCGGTCCATTGGCGGCGCGCGTCTCGCCCGCGCGCGCCAATTCCGGCTGCGAAATGCTCGCGCACAGCATCGGGAACGAGAAACTTTGCGTCCTCAGGCCATCCGTAGAAGCGCTTTGCGAGGCGAATTTCCTCTTCGCCTAGCGGCTCCCCATGAGCCGCAGCGGTGTCGTGTTTATGAGGGGCGCCGTAGCCGATGTGACTATCAAGAATGATGAACGTTGGACGACTCTTGGTCTCGCGAAAAACGGACAACGCCTGCTCGATCCGGTCGATGTCATTGGCGTCGCCGACGCGCAGGACGTTCCAGCCGTAGCCCAAAAATCTGGCCGCGATGTCCTCTGTAAAGGTGATGCGCGTGTTGCCTTCGATCGTGATGTGATTGTTGTCGTAAATCCAGCAAAGGTTGTCCAAGGCCAGATGGCCCGCCAGCGACGCCGCTTCGGCGCCCACGCCCTCCATCATGCAGCCATCACCGCAAACC
>JBKPIZ010000331.1:0-8727 GCA_046730495.1 Pseudomonadota bacterium | reverse complement strand
GTTTTACCGTTGCCTGAGAAGGAGCTCGTGACTCAGGCGGCACGCTGCATGAATTGCGGCGTGCCCTATTGCCAAGGCACCGGCGCGCTCGCGCCCGGCACGCCGGGCTGCCCGGTCAACAATCAGATCCCCGATTGGAACGACCTGGTCTATACCGGTAACTGGGAAGAAGCCGCGCGCAACCTGCACTCGACCAACAATTTTCCTGAAGTGACCGGCCGCGTCTGTCCAGCGCCTTGCGAAGCGTCATGTACGCTCAACATCGACGAGAATCCGGTCACCATCAAATCGATCGAATGCGCGATCGCCGATCGCGCCATCGCTTTAGGCCTCAAGCCGGAGCCGCCGACCGAGCGGACCGGCAAGAAGGTCGCGATCGTGGGCTCCGGACCGGCCGGGCTGGCCTGTGCGCAGCAGCTGGCGCGCGCCGGGCACGAGGTTCACGTCTATGAGCGCTGGGCCAAGGCCGGCGGGCTTCTGCGCTACGGCATCCCCGACTTCAAGATGGAAAAGAATCACGTCGATCGCCGCGTAACCCAAATGGAAGCGGAAGGCGTGGCGTTCCACTATGGCGCACATGTCGGCATCAATGTCGACGCGCGGAAATTGGTGGCGCAGCACGATGCGGTGGTGCTCACGGGCGGGGCCGAAAAAGCGCGTGACCTGCCGGTGCCCGGACACGAGCTCAAAGGCATTCATTTTGCGATGGACTACCTGCCGCAACAGAACCGGCGCGTCAGTGGTGAAACTCCGATCGCGGGCGAGCCGATCCTGGCGACCGGAAAACATGTGGTCGTGATCGGCGGCGGCGATACCGGATCGGACTGCATCGGCACCGCCTTTCGCCAGGGCGCGCTGTCGGTGACCAATTTCGAAATCATGCCGGAGCCGCCGCTGCAAGAAAACAAGATGCTGACCTGGCCGGAT
This sequence comes from Pseudomonadota bacterium, assembly GCA_046730495.1. Taxonomy (GTDB): domain Bacteria; phylum Pseudomonadota; class Alphaproteobacteria; order Rhizobiales; family Xanthobacteraceae; genus BOG-931. Next base: position 7,800 of record JBKPIZ010000331.1, on the reverse strand, counting down.
TGGCCGCTCAAGCTGCGCACGTCATCGAGCCACGAGGAAGGCGTCGAGCGCGATTTTGCGGTCATGACAACGAAGTTCACCGGCGAAAACGGCGCGGTTAAGAAACTTCATTGCATACGCGTCGACGCCAAGATGAAGCCGGTAGCGGGGAGCGAATTCGAAATCGCCGCCGATCTCGTGCTCTTAGCGATGGGCTTTGTGCATCCGGTGCACGAGGGCATGATCAAATCTCTCGACCTCGCGCTCGATCCGCGCGGCAATATCAGCGCCGCGACAGTGGATTATCGGACCTCGATCGACAAAGTGTTTACCGCGGGCGACATGCGCCGCGGTCAGTCATTGGTGGTTTGGGCTATTCGTGAAGGCCGTCAGGCCGCCCACGCCGTAGACAAATATCTGATGGGATCGAGCCTGCTGCCGCGATGAGCGTGTCCGCGGCGCGGCCTGCCGATAAGCCCGAAACTATTCTTGTCTTAGCGCGAGCCCACCGGCGCCGGTGGCACTGGCGCGCCATCGAGATTCGTGCTCGCCGGCCGGCGCGGCCTGCTCGCGCCCGAATCTTTTCCTGAATCTTTGGCGGACTCTTTGCCCGGCTTGCTCTTTGCGTCCTTGGCAGAGTCGGCCGGTTTCTTGTCGCCCTTCCCGGCCGGCGCTGCGGGCGCCAATGCAGCGGGCTGCGGCGGAATTTCAGGCGCCGCACTCGCGGACGCGCCGGGCCGCGGCCAGGAAAAATCGTCGGCGCGGCCGGCCGGCGCCGGCAGCGGGTCGCCGCGATTTAAGACCTTTACCGCAGTCGGATCTGAGAGCGCCTGATTGCTGCGGCCGCTGGCACCGGCGAGATCGCCGCTGTCTGTCTCCTTTGCCGACAGCGGCAAGACCGGCCCGACATCGGGCCGCGATCCGACCGTGCCCGATTTCGGCGCCGCTTCCGGCGCCGGCAGCGCCACCGGCGCGACATGGGCCGACATCACCCGCCGCAGTTCGCGGTCGACATAGCTTGCGAGTTTCACGGCGCCGGCTTTGGTGAAATGCACGCCATCCGCGGCACGCAGCCGACGAATCTGGCCTTCGAAGTCCGGGCCCTGCACGGCGAAACGTCCCTGTTCGTCAACAAAGCCGTCCCAGATATCGACGTAAACGATGCCGGCTTTTTCAGCGCGCTCGCGATAAAGCTCGTCGAGATAACTTATATCGCTGGTCGATTTGCTTCCGCGGATGGCAGGTAGTCCAACCCACACGATCGGCACGCCCTTGTTCTTGAGAGCCGCAATCATGTCGTCGACGCGCTTGGCGTAGAGCGTCGCCCATGGATCGGTGTGAAATTCATAGGAACCGCCGGGCGCCGGCCGCTGCGTGTCGCCTTGGGCCGCCGTTTGCGGCGCCGCTTCGCTGTCGACCGGCGTTGCCTTGTCTTGCGGCGGTTGTGCCGAATTCGCTGGCTGGTTCGCACTTTGCGCCGGCTCTCCGCCGCGTTTGGCGTTCGGCGCTGGCTGGTTCGCACCTTGCGCCGGCTCGCCGCCGCGCTTTGCATTCGCCGGCGGCGGGTTTTTGTCGCGCAGCGGCACGCGATCGTTCAGGCCCAGCATCACCACGATCGCGTCCGGCTTCTCGTTCGCAAGCGTATCTTTGATGGCCGCCGGCCAATCGAGCGTTTCGTTCTTGGCGTCGTAGCGCACCAGACCCGAGGTCGCGCGAATCTTTCGCTCCACGCCGATCTCCGGCTGATCGGCATAGAGTTCGTCCAAACCGTAGCCGAGCCAGTCGGCTAGCGAATCGCCGACGACGACCACGGTGGTGGTGGGCGGTGCTTCGAGTTTGCGTGACGCCGGAGCTTTGGTGGAATCGACCACCGGCGCCGGCCGGTTGAAGCCCGAGAACGGAAAAAAGAAGTCCCGTTGCGGGCTTTGCCGGTAATACCGATAGCCATATCCGCCGCCATTATAGCGGTCGCCGTAATATTGCGCGGCGGCGGGCTCGGCCAAAGCCACCACAGCGGCGGTCGCAATCGCGACCAGGATCGCGACCAGAATCGCGGCCAAGGCCCCGCGTTGTGCGTGCGTCATCGTGCCACCGAGCATCATGAACCCGCTACCAAAGAGACATCTTTCGCCGACATTCTAGGCCAGTGCGGCTAACAAAGCTTGTGCGCAAAACCAAGCGAAAACGTGTCGGCCGGCCCAAAGGTTCCGCCGGGTTTAAGGCTGCCGCAAGCGGTCAAGCAGCCCGCTTGAGGCAAAACCATCGGGAATTGCGCCGATCGACGCCTGAAAATTGCGAACGGCGAGCCGGGTCCGCGGGCCGAGCAGGCCGTCCGGTTCGCCGGCGTCGAAACCGCGCCGCGCCAGCAGCTGTTGCATTTCATAGCGCTCATCGAGCGTGAGAACACGCTCGTCGCGCGGCCACGGCTGCACGAACGAACCGTCGCCGCGCAGCCGATCGGCAAGATAACCGATCGCAAGCGCATAAGCCTCGGCCGAATTGTATTTCATGATCACGCGGAAATTTTGCAGCATCAGAAACGCCGGTCCGCGGGCGCCTGCCGGCAGCAGCAAATAGGCGCGGACATCAGGCTCGCGGAATGATCCGCCGCCGGCGCGGCGTATGCCTAACGCCTCCCACTGGCGCAAGGTCATTTGTTTGGAGCGATCCGCGAGCAAGTAATCGAAATTCTGCGGCAGCACGACCTCGTAACCCCAACGCTGTCCGGCTACCCAGCCGTCGGTTTTCAAATTGTTGGCTGTCGAGGCGATGACATCCGGGATCGAGTCAACGACATCGCGCCGTCCATCGCCGTCGAAATCGACTGCATATCGCTTAAAGGAACTCGGCATGAACTGCGTCGGCCCGAATGCGCCGGCCCATGACCCGACCAGGCGCTCAGCCGGCACGTCGCCGCGCTGAAGGATTTCGAGCGTCGATAAAAACTCTTCGCGGAAGTAATCCTGCCGGCGTCCGACGCAAGCCAAAGTCGCGGTCGAGCGGATTACCGGGCGGTCGCCGCCGAGCGTTCCAAAGTTTGATTCCACGCCCCAGATCGCCGCGATGATGGCGGGATCGACGCCGTAAGCGCGCGCGACCGCGGCAAAAGTCGGTGCATACTGCGTAAGCACCTCGCGGCCGCGGGCAATCCGCTCGTCGCTGACTAGCAGATCGAGATAGTCCCAGGTCGATTTGGTGAATTCCGGTTGCGCATCGAGCTTGTCCATGATGCTCAGGTCTGGCGTGAGGCCCGTGGTGAAATGTTCGAAGGTGGCGCGGGAAACCCCGCGCCGCGCGGCGTCCGGCCACAAGCGCTCGATGCAATTGCCAAAATCCGCGGCAGCGGCCCGTATCGCATCCGCCGTCATCAGCGGATTGCCAGACGCCCCCGCTTGGCCGCTCCAGCCAGTTCCGGCGTTGCCGCCGTCAGATGTCGGAACCGTGTTTGACGATGGCTGTTGAACCAAGCGCGTCAACCAATTGTCGCTTTGTTGGGCCAACACCTGGCCGGTAGTCGCAAGGGCCAGGAAGGCTGCGGCAAGCCCGGGAAAGATGCTTTTTTGGAGAGCCATGAAAGTGCAAGTCTCTAAAGTGCAAGTCTCTAATGATCGGGCAGCCTCGTTTACCGCGCGGTGCCGCCAATGTGCATCAAATCACTAACAGCGGGTTTCCCTTGCTGTCCGCTCGACGATTTGCCACAACCGCCTCGCGGCGCTCGGTTCGGCTTGATTTGACCTTTAGCGACCAGTTTGGACAATAATTTGGACACGAAAGCCTATCTCGCAAAATCACCGTTCTGCCACAGCCCATCGCATTCGCATGAAACCCGTCCGTAAAGCGGTCTTTCCAGTAGCTGGGCTTGGCACTCGTTTCTTGCCCGCGACCAAGGCCATGCCGAAAGAGATGCTGCCGGTCGTCGACCGGCCGCTCATTCAGCATGTCGTGGATGAAGCCCGCCAGGCCGGCATCGAGCATTTCATTTTCGTGACCGGACGCAACAAAGGCGTCATTGAGGACCATTTCGATCGTCAGTTCGAACTCGAAATGACGCTACTCGAGCGGCAAAAGCACAAGACTCTCGATTATCTCAATCAAGATTTGCCGGGGCCGGGCTCAACCAGTTTCACGCGCCAGCAAGAGCCGCTTGGGCTCGGCCATGCGGTTTGGTGCGCGCGCGAGCTGCTCGGCCGCGAACCGTTTGCGCTGTTGCTGCCGGACGTCCTGGTGCAGCACGAGCAGGGATGCCTCGCGCAAATGATCGAAGCAGCGCGCGGGCTGCCGGCGAACGCGAATATCGTGGCGGTTGAGGAAGTGCCGCGCGAGCGGGTCGATCAATACGGCGTGGTCGGCATCGGCGAGCGCAAAGGGAAAATGTTTTCCATTACCGGCATGGTCGAGAAACCGGCGCCGGACCGCGCCCCCTCGAACCTCATCTTGACCGGACGCTACATCCTCCAGCCGGAAATTCTCGACACCCTCTCGCGGCAGGAACGCGGCGCCGGCGGCGAAATCCAATTAACTGACGCGATGATCGCGCTGGCGCGGAGCCAGCCGTTTTATGGGCTGCAATTCGACGGCCGCAGCTTCGACTGCGGCTCCAAGATCGGCTTTCTCGCCGCCAATGTGTCCTACGCTTTGGCGCGTGCCGATATCGAGCCGGGCTTTCGCGCTGAGATAAAAAAGATCCTTGGTGAATAACGCTAAAGCGAAATGATTTTAGGTCGATTCGGTATTTCGCTTAAGCTTGTTGTTTGAACATGATCTTTTCCGAAAACCGGTGTCCACTTTCGGGATCATGCTTTAAGGCTTGATGGCGGTCAGACCGATCACCGCCGACATGCCCGAATGCGATGCACCTTCGCGCATGTCCCGCTCTTCCTCGACGATCTTCACATCGCGAAAATCGCCGAATTCCCGCTCGAGCATGGCGCGGGTATAGAGGTTTTTCAGCTGTTTGGGACCACCGGTGCCGTACTGCAATTGTTTCGGCGTGTAGCCCTGGATGATCAGAACGCCGCCAGATTTAAGCGCGCGCCGCATGCCGCGCCATTTTGTTGCGCGCTGCGCCGGCATACTGAATTGCGCGAAAATTTCGGCTACGACGTCGAAAGTCGCTTGCGGATAATCCCAGCCATGCACGTCGGCGCGAACGAGAGTGACCGTCACGCCTCGCTCGGCGGCCAGCGCGCACGCTTTGCTTTGGGCTGATGGCGAAAAATCGAGCGACACGACATCGAGGCCCTGTTCGGCGAGCCACACGCCGTTGCGGCCCTCGCCGTCCGCGACAGCGAGCGCCCGACCGCGCCGCGGCAATATTTGCCGGCAGGATTTGAGAAAATAATTCGGCTCTTTGCCGAACGCATAATCCGACGTCGCGAAGCGCGCTTCCCAGCGCGCGAATTCATTCATCTCTTGGTGAGCTGACATGCGCTGGCGGCGATCCGCTGAGCCTCAAGCTCTGCGTTCGTACCGCCGCCATGCCGGGATCAGAAGTCCGGCGAATGCAACAAGCGCCAGTATTTCCGCGAGCCATGGCCAGCGTGCCACCGAGGCAATGACGCCGACCATGATCGTGGCGAAGCCGAGCCACAGCGCGAAACGGCCCGGCCGGACCGCCTCGATCGCAAATAAGATAAGCGCAAGCGAGAACCACACCCAGGACACCAGCGAGCCGTCTTGCAGCATCAGACCCAACCTTTCAGCTCGCGCATCGCGAGCCGCCACAGCATCAGCATGCCGGCTTCACAATCGTTGAGACACGGAATTGCCGCGAAGTTCTCGCCCCCGTGACGCATGAACATGCGGGCATTCTCGACCTTGATTTCCTCCAGCGTCTCCAGACAGTCGGCGGAAAAACCCGGTGTGACGACGACAAGGTTTTTGACGCCCTTGCGCGCCAGCGCCCGCACCGTGTTGATGGTATATGGCTCGAGCCATTGCGCGCGCCCGAACCGGGACTGGAACGATATCATCAATTTCGTTTCGTCGAGCCCGAGCTGCGCGCGCATCAACTCGGTCGTGCGCGTGCACTGGGCCTGATAGGGATCACCTTTGTCGACCGCCTCTTTGGGCATGCCGTGGTAAGAGGCCAAGATAACGTCGGGCGTGAACGGCAATGATTTCAATTCGACTTGCAGTGAGGATACCAGCACTCCGATGTAGTACGGATCTTCATAATACGCGGGCAAAAACCGAAGCGCCGGCTGCCGCCGCTGCCGCAGCAAGTAGCGGAATACTTCATCGCATACCGTCGCCGTTGTCGCGGCGGAATATTGCGGATAGAGCGGCATGACCAGGATGCGTTCGCATCCCCAGGTGACGAGCACTTCAAGCCGCGATGCGATCGACGGGTTGCCGTAACGCATGGCCCAATCGACGATGACGTGCTTGCCCAGCGGCTCGAGGATCCCGCCGAGCTTTTCCGCCTGCGACCGGGTAATCGTTTTGATCGGCGATTCGTCCTTGTCGCGATTCCAGATTTTCTCATAGTCGCGGGCTCTACGCCGCGAGCGCAGCGGCAAGATGACGCCGTTGAGGAACGCCCTCCAGTGCAGCGAATTCTTTTCGATCACACGGCGGTCGTTCAAAAACTCCTTCAAATAGCGCCGTACCGCCGTGGGCGTGGGCGCATCGGGGGTGCCGAGATTGACGATGAGCACGCCGATGCCGCTGGTCGCCGGCGGCGGCGCAATTGTCGTCTCGCTGGGTGCCGATGATGCGGATGCCGAAGCCGTTTCCGGTGGCTGCGCTATTGTCGGCGCCTCGTCGGGTGCGCCCGCTTCAGGCACGATCTCCCGCTCCTCGGCGTGGAGCGGACGAGCCTCCTGCTGGGCAAGCGCGCCGTCGGTAGTGATGGGCGGTCCATTATTCATCGGCAACGGCATAACTAATGCAATGAGGCGGAGCCGGCAAAAACTTTGCCGTTACAATAACTTGCAGAAGCTATCCGCCCCCATCGCACAAGACGCTAGCAGCAATCTTTGACGAGTTTGCGATCATTCCGCGGCTTTCAACAGTGCCGGGGCGCCGGCGCGGAATTGCTCGAGCAGCGCGGCCTCGTCGCCCTTGGCGGTCGCAAGATGCCGCTGCTTGACGTGGCCGAAGCCCCGGATTTTTTCAGGAATGGCGGCAAGGCCGACCGCGAGCTGGTGGTTCTCCGGCGTCAAATTCGCGAGCACCTCGTCGAGCATCGTCTTGTAGTCATCGATCAATTTTCGCTCGGTGCGGCGTTCGAGCGAATAGCCGAACGGATCGAGTGCGGTGCCCCGCAAGAATTTCATTTTCGCCAACAATCGAAACGCCGGAAGGACCCACGGGCCGAAGCTCATCTTGCGCGGCAAACCGGTGGTCTTGTCGCGGCGCGCCAACAAGGGCGGCGCGAGATGAAACTGTAGTCTTAAGTGGTCGCCATCGAACTCCGTTCTGACCTGACGTTCGAACGAACCATCGGTGTAAAGCCGCGCGACCTCGTATTCGTCCTTGTAAGCCATCAGCTTGAACAGATAACGGCCGACAGCATCGGCAAGCCCGCACTTGCCGGGCGCGCGGGCGGCTTCCGCCGCTTTCGCTTTCTCGACCAGCGCCCGATATTGCCCGGCGTACGCAGCATTCTGATAGGCGGTGAGAAATTGCACGCGCCGTTCGACCATCTCGTCGAACGACTCCGACAAATGCTCGGCGTCACGCTTGGCGGGGGCCGGCTCGGCCTGTGCCTCGACGGCGGCGCGATCGATCGCGGCGCGCCGGCCCCAGTGAAAGGCCGCCTGGTTCATGGCGACGGCTTGGCCGTTCAACTCAATTGCCCGCTCGATCGCCCCGGCG
>JBKPIZ010000330.1:0-4179 GCA_046730495.1 Pseudomonadota bacterium | reverse complement strand
CGCCCGTGCCGGCAGGCGCCGGATAGCCGGTGAACAGCGTGTTGCTGAAGACGCCGGTAGCGCGCTGGCGATCGAGATTATCGCCCAAATACACAAGACCAACAAAAAGGTCCGCACTCTCATAAGTGAAGGCCTCAGACCAAGTCCTTAAATGTACTGATTCAATTATGGGCGAAATAGGCCAGTTTTTGGCGCCGAGCACATTACCGCGAGGGCAATCGAATGAGGCGGCTAATGCCCGCTATTGTCACTTAACGGACATCCCAATGCGCTCAGCCGATGCCTGCTTTGAGAGGTAAAGCGGACCTCGCAGCGGCGAACCGCAATGTCCGCTTTTGACCCATCTGCGAGTCTTTTTGCCCTTGAAGATCGCTTGTCGGGTCAAATCACAATCTAGAATTCGCTCGGAATTCATATCAAGCTTCGGTGTTACACCGGCGGAGGTAACTCAAGAGGAGGGAAACCATGCGACGGCGAGATGCTCTACAAGTCATTGCCTGCGCTTTAGCAATTACTCCCGACACCATTGCCGCGCAAACTGCAGCGAAGACCTATCGGATTGGAACGCTCACTGTTGGGCCGCCGATACCTCCCACAGAAGGCACCGGAAAGATGCTTGTGGAGGGCTTGGCTAAGCGCGGTTACAAACTGGGAGACAACCTTGCCTACGAAGCGCGCGGTGCAGCGGGAAAAATCCCTCAGATGCCGAACCTGATGCAGGATTTAAAAGCCGCCAATGTTGATGTGGTGGTGACGGTCGGCTATCCCTCGGTTGCGGCTGCGAAAGCATCGGGCATCCCAACGGTGATCGCCACTGGTTCGGGCGATCCAGTGGTGACCGGGCTGGTCCAAAGCTTTGCGCATCCAGGCGGCAATGTGACGGGAATTGCTGACGATGCCGCCGCGCTCTCCACTAAGCGTCTTGGATTGTTGAAGGCCGCGTCGCCTGAGCTTCGTCGAGTCGCAATGCTGTGGAATAAAGACGATCGCGGCATGACACAACGCTACGATGCGTCTGCAAAAGCCGCCCAAGAGCTCGGCGTCACGGTGCAACCCCTCGGGGTTAGGGAGCCCAACGACTTTGACGAGGCTTTCGCCGCTATGAATCGTGAGCCGCCAGATGCGATTCTGATGGTCACCGACTCGCTCACACTGCTCAACCGCAAGCGTGTCTTCGATTACGCGCTCGAGCATCGGCTCCCTGCGATCTATGAACAGGACTTTATGGCGCGGGATGGCGGACTGATGTCCTATGGCGCCGACGCGCGCGAATCCTTCGATCGCGCTGCAGATCTGGCTGCCCGGATTTTCCAGGGCGCAAAACCAGCCGATCTGCCTGTCGAGATACCGACGCACTATCTGTTCGTCGTCAATCTGAAAACCGCAAAGGCGATGAACTTCATGATGCCGAACAATGTGCTTTCGCTCGCTGACGAGGTGATCGAATAAGCCCGCTGTCCGCTTTTGGCACTTAACGGACATCCCAATGTTTTGGCGAGGGCTGCGTTCTATCTCCGCGGCTGCGACCGCTCTTCCGTCGCCGCACTGCTTGGGCTCGCCGGTGCATTGAGCACAACGGCGCAGGCCGGCGGTAAATCCTTAAGCTTCAGACCTGCGGATGAGCCGCCAAAATCCGGAATCTTTATACGCAGAATCGAATCGGTGAACCAATGGTCGAGGGACTTGTCGCACCCGTCGCCACCCGGCACGGGCGGCTGCGCGCGACAATTCGGTGAGTCGGCGGGACACTTCAGGCGCACATGGATGTGGTCATCATGACCATACCAGGGGCGCACTTTGGACATCCACAATCTGTCATTCTGGCTCTCAACGCGGCAGAGTTCTTTTTTTATCGCAGCATTCACGAGGACACGCTCGACCTCAGGCTGCTCGGCCGCGGTTTGGATGAAGGCCACATCGGCAGGGGACCAAGCTTTGTCATTGACGTGCTTGCCATCCGCCGCAACCACGTTGCTGCCTAAAATATTTTCGCGCTCGTATTTGGTTAAGACATGATCAGGCATCGGCATGAACCAGATGTCGACATCGAGGCCGATCTGATGGCTCTTATGCCCAAACGGAAGCGGACCGCCACGAGGTTGCGCCATGTCGCCGATCAAAATTCCCTTCCAACCAGTGGCTTGCGCGGCGAGCGGCGCGAAGCGCTCCAGGAATGTCACCAGCTCCGGATGACCCCAATTGCGATTGCGTGACGGCCGCATCACCTGCCACGTCGGCCCCGTCGTCGGAAGTTCGACGCCCCCTTGAAGACAGCCGCGCGGGTAGTAGCCAATTGCCATAGCCTTTCCGAGGCTCGGTAGTTTCTTTTCTGAAAATAGAGCACTCGCTGGCGGCGAGTTTTTCCGTTTCTCCTGATCGGTGCTTTTCAACGGATTGTTGCGCGGCAAAGGGACGTGAACCGGAGCCGCGCTTTTCGCCGCGGCAGCACAGGTAAGCGCCACCAAAAAGGCTGTTACGACCGTTAAGGTTCTGTTCATGCCGTATCAGCGGCTGTTTTGTCGTCAAAGTTAGGAACGAGTAAGGCGCTAATCGCTTAATGTTGACGGGGCGGGTCTCTGCGCAACCAGGGGCAAGACATGTGTTCACCAGCTTTTCCGAGATGTTTCCGCAGTTTGGGAATCGTCCCTCTTTTGGTGGTGATGATCGCTTTTCCCGCGAGCGCTCAGAGCGGCTCTGACCCCAATAACGCCGGTACGGCCGGCGCCGCGGTCCCGTCCGAGTTAACAGGTGGCCCTACTAGCTCCAGCCCAGCAACCGCAAAGACTGACCCCGATACGGCTACGCCAAACGCGCAGACCGACTCTACGGCCACAAAAGCCGAAACTGAGCCTGGAGGCTCTCAACCTCAATCCAATCCTGGACCTAAAAAGGCTGGCTCAGCCATCCTTATCAACATCAACAAAGCCAAACAAAAAATGACGGTTTCTGTAGATGGGATACAAAAATATGACTGGCCGGTATCAACCGGTCGAGCCGGATATTCTACTCCATCGGGAAACTATACCGCGACCTCGATGAACGAGATCTGGTACAGCAAGGAGTGGGACAATTCCCCCATGCCGCATTCTATTTTCTTTATGAAGGATGGTCATGCCATCCACGGCAGCTATGAGGTGAAGAATCTCGGCAAACCCGTCTCGCATGGCTGCGTGCGCATCTCGCCTGAGAATGCCACCATGCTGTATGCGCTGGTGAAGGCGAATGGCTTAGAGAATACGCAGGTGGTGCTGACCGGCGTTACTCCGGGCGGCGAGTATAAGCTCGCGAGGAGTCAAGCGGCTCCGGGCTGGGGCTTTTATGAGCCGCCATTTAATCCCTCCTATTACGGCGGCGCCCGCGGCTACTACCGATGGCCGTCGGGCTACTCACGGTGGTGAAAGTCAGCTTCTTTTTTGCGTCTGAGTACGGGCACAGGTGACGGGCGAAAGCGCCGCCGCCCCCGCCGCCGATTGCCTCGGCGCCGTTTTTGCTTATATACCGCATGCGAGTCGCGGGCCCTTCGGGGCCCGTGACATTTCACAATGTCTTAAGAATCCGCGCGCAATGGACGTGCGCAAAGGAACCGGCGCACCATGGATCTGCGCAATATCGCCATTATCGCCCATGTCGACCATGGCAAGACCACGCTGGTCGACCGGCTGTTGCAGCAATCCGGCTCGTTCCGGGAAAACCAGCGGGTGATCGAGCGCGCGCTCGATTCCAACGATCTTGAGCGCGAGCGCGGCATCACCATCCTCGCCAAGGCGACCTCGCTCGTTTGGAAAAACACCCGGATCAATATCGTCGATACGCCGGGCCACGCCGATTTCGGCGGCGAGGTCGAGCGCATCCTCAATATGGTGGACGGGGCGCTGGTTCTGGTCGATGCCGCCGAAGGGCCCTTGCCGCAGACCAAATTCGTGGTGTCGAAGGCGCTGAAAATGGGGCTTCGGCCCATCGTGGTCATCAACAAAGTCGATCGTTCCGACGCGCGGCCGCGCGAAGTGGCCAATGCGGTGTTCGACTTGTTTGCGGCGCTCGACGCAAGCGAAGAGCAACTCGATTTCCCGATTCTCTACGGCTCGTCGAGGGAAGGCTGGATGGCCGCTGCACCCGAGGGTCCGAAGGATCAGGGCATGGCGCCGCTGTTCGACCTCGTGGTCCGTCACGTTGCCGAGC
>JBKPIZ010000329.1:0-6892 GCA_046730495.1 Pseudomonadota bacterium | reverse complement strand
CCTGGCGGAAATCCGACCATCATCGTGACCGGACGCGATGGGAAAATCTCGGCCGCGGCAGGCGTCGCGGCGGCGATCAGCGCCGAGAGCGCGATGGCAAAGCCCGCCACGCCGTTTCGCTTCATGAGGTCCGCGGCCAAGCTCGCCACTATGGCACACCCTCTCGCTGTGCTGACATTTGAACGATGACACGGGTTGGCGCGGGCGAAAAGGTCAACAGTTCTGTCGTGATGCGAGCGGCTGCCGCAATCGCGCCGTATAGCGGTCGCCGATAGGCGCGCCTGTTGATGCAGGCCCAATTGACGCGCGCTACTAAGGGCCTGTAACCAACCGCAATGTTATCGCGCTTCGAACGATTCCTGACGCCAACGGCGCCACCGGAGCACCCGGAACCACCGCCGAGCTTGCTCGCCTTCCTGTGGCACTTTGCCCGGCAGGCCAAATGGTTGTTCGCGGCGCTGTTCGTCGTCGAATTGCTGGTGGCGCTGAGCGACAGCGCGGTGCCGTGGTTCATCGGCCGGGTCGTAACGCTGGTCACTAAGACGCCGCCCGAGCGGCTCGTCGCCGACGGCTGGCCTTGGCTGCTCGGCATGGCGCTCGTCGTGCTCGTCGCCCGGCCAGCTGTGACCTTCACGCGCTACCTGATCACCAACCAGGCGATTGCCGCGCCGTTTACCGGATTGATCCGGTGGCAAGCGCATTGGCACGTGGTGCGGCAGAGCTGGGCGTTTTTCCAGAACGACTTCGCCGGGCGCATTTCCAATCGGGTGATGCAGACAGGCCCCTCGGTGCGCTCGACCCTGACCGCGACCATCACCACGGTCTGGTACATTCTGGTCTACGGCGTCTCGGCGATCGCCTTGACCGCGGCCGCCGATCGCTGGCTCGCCGTACCGATCCTGCTGTGGTTTTTCGCCTATACCGCGCTGCTCTTATATTTCGTGCCGCGCATGCGCGACCGCTCGAAACGATCCGCGGAAGCGCGGTCGGCGCTGATGGGCCGGATTGTCGACAGCTACACCAACATTCTGACTGTCAAACTCTTCGCGCGCGCCAGCGACGAGGATCACTATGTGCGCAAGGCGGTCGATCGTCATGTTGACTTATTTTCAGCTGCACAGCGGCTGCTCACGGCCTTCGGCACCATCCTCGACGCGCTCAACGCGCTCTTGATCGCCGGATCGGGTGCGCTGGCGTTGTTACTCTGGCGTTACGGCGCAGTTGAGGTCGGCACCATCGCCATGGTGCTGCCGCTGACGCTCCAGCTCACCAATATGTCGCGTCAGATTGCGATGCGAATAACCGAAATCTTCGAGGATGTTGGAGTCGTGCAGGAAGGTATGCTGTCGATCGCCCGGCCGCTGCAGCTGCCCGATCCCGCCGGCGCGCGGCCGCTGACGGTGCGCGCCGGCGAGATCGAATTCAATCGTGTCAATTTCGGCTATGGCCGCCAAAGCGGCCTGCTGCAGGATTTCAATCTGATTATCCGTCCCAGCGAGAAGATCGGCCTGGTCGGCCGCTCCGGCGCCGGCAAATCCACCGTGGTCAATCTGTTGCTGCGGTTCTTCAAGCTGGAGGGCGGATCGATCTTGATCGACGGGCAGGATGTTTCGGGCCTGACGCAGGAATCCTTGCGTGCGCAAATCTCGGTGGTGACGCAGGACACCTCGCTCCTGCACCGCTCGATCCGCGCCAATATTCGCTATGGCCGATTGACCGCGAGCGACGAAGAGATTGAGCGCGCCGCGCGATTGGCACACGCGCATGAGTTTATTCTTGAACTCGAGGATTGGCGCGGCCGCCGCGGCTATGACGCTCATGTCGGCGAGCGCGGCGTGAAGCTTTCCGGCGGCCAGCGCCAACGCGTCGCAATCGCCCGCGTCATTCTCAAAGATGCGCCGATCCTGGTGTTCGACGAAGCGACCTCGGCGCTCGACAGCGAAGTCGAAGCCGCCATTCAATCGAGCCTCGGCACGCTGATGGCCGGCAAGACGGTGATCGCGATCGCGCATCGGCTGTCGACCATCGCGCAGATGGATCGCCTCGTCGTGCTCGACCAGGGCTGCATCGTCGAGCAGGGCTCGCATCGCGATCTGCTTGCGCAAAACGGCCATTACGCCGCGCTGTGGCGGCGTCAGGCCGGCGGCTTCATCGATGCGCCGGCAATGCAGGCGGCGGAGTAAGCGCAATCAGTTGGAGCAGAACCCATCGATTTCGCCCCTACTGAGCTTTCGCAATCGGTGCGCGCCGCAATCGAAAAGATTTGCGCGCGTTTCGGCGACGACTATTGGCTCAAACGCGACAGCGACGGCAATTTCCCGGAAGAGTTTTATCGCGCTCTGGCCGACGACGGTTGGCTCGGCGTCTGCATTCCGCAGGCCTACGGCGGCTCAGGCCTCGGCGTAAGCGAAGCGGCGGTGATGATGCAGGCGGTCGCAGCTTCCGGCGCCGGCCTTTCCGGCGCGTCCGCGATTCACATGAACATTTTCGGGCTCAACCCGGTCGCGGTCTACGGCACCGAGGACCAGAAGCAGCGGATGCTGCCGCCGATCGCGGCCGGCAAGGAAAAGGCGTGCTTCGCCGTGACCGAGCCCGATGCCGGTTTGGAGACTGCCAAGATCAAAACGCGGGCGGAACGGCGCGGCGACGTTTACACAATTACCGGCGCCAAGATCTGGATTTCGACGGCGCAGGTCGCCGACAAGATGCTGCTGCTCGCCCGCACCGCGCCGCCTGGCGCCGGCCGCAAGCCGACCGACGGGCTCAGCTTGTTTTATACCACGCTCGATCGCCGCCATGTCGAGGTGCGCGAGATCGCGAAAATGGGCCGCAAGGCGGTCGACTCAAACCAGCTGTTCATCGACGCATTGCCGGTGCCGGCCGCGGACCGGATCGGCGAAGAAAGCCGCGGCTTCGAATATCTGCTTCACGGATTCAATCCGGAACGCATCCTGGTTGCGGCCGAAGCGATCGGGCTGGGCCGCGCCGCACTGATGCGGGCGAGTTCTTACGCCAAGGGCCGCGTCGTGTTTGGCCGGCCGATCGGACAGAACCAAGCCATCCAGCATCCGCTGGCGGAGTGCTGGATGGAACTCGAAGCGGCCGATCTGATGATGGCGAAGGCGGCATGGCAGTACGATCAGGGCATGCCCTGCGGGCCCGCGGCGAACGCCGCGAAATATCTCGCCGCCGAAGCCGGATTCAAAGCCTGCCAAACCGCGATCGCGACGCATGGCGGCTATGGTTATGCTAAGGAGTACCACGTCGAACGTTATTTGCGGGAGGTGATGATTGCAAAGCTGGCACCGGTTTCGCCGCAGCTTGTTCTCTGCTTCATCGCTGAGAAAGTATTGGGCCTGCCAAAGTCGTATTGATGACTTTGATTAAACCATCGCCGCAGCGCCGTCGCAATTCGCGGTTAGCCGCTGTAACCCGGCAATGATGAGGAGATTTTTATGCACCGTCGGCTCGTTGCTGTTTTAGCGTTTGCCGCCGCGCTCGCGGCTCTCGCTCAACAGCCCGGCTCGGCGCAGCAGGGACAATTGCCGCTGCCGGGCTTCAAGCCGCCACCGCCGGCGCCGATCAAACCTTATCAGCCCGTCGCGGTGACGCCGCCAGCGGCGATGAACGATCCGAGCTTTACCGCATTCCGCAACCAGCTCGGCGAGGTCGCCGCGCGCAAAGATCGCGCCGCGCTCGCCAAGATGGTCGTGACACAAAACTTTTTCTGGATGCAGGATAAGAATCTCGCCGATCCGCACAAATCCGGCATCGATAATCTGGCCAAGGCTATCGAGCTCGACGCGCCGGATGGTTCGGGCTGGCAGATATTAGGCGGCTTCGCGACCGAACCTTCGGCGGCGGAATCGCCGCAACAGCCCGGCGTATTTTGTGCGCCGGCCGATCCCAAACTCGATCCGAGCGCTCTGGAAGCGCTAGCCAAAGCAACGCAGACCGACCCGAGCGAATGGGGCTATCCAAACCAGAACAGCGTCGAGGTGCACGCGGCGGCGCAGCCGAGTTCCCAAGTTATCGAGAAGCTCGGCGCTAACCTGGTGCGCGTCCTGCCCGACACTAGCCCGCCCGCCAATCCCAACCAGCCGTTTTTCCTGCACGTAGCGACGCCGTCCGGCAAAGCCGGATATGTCGACGCGCAAGCGGTGTCGCCGCTCGGGGGCGATCAGATCTGCTACAGCA
Source organism: Pseudomonadota bacterium (assembly GCA_046730495.1). Lineage (GTDB taxonomy): Bacteria > Pseudomonadota > Alphaproteobacteria > Rhizobiales > Xanthobacteraceae > BOG-931. The sequence continues at coordinate 2,695 of JBKPIZ010000329.1, read as the reverse complement.
AGCAAGGCGACGCTTGGAAGATAACCGGTTATCTCGGCGGCGCCGTGCAGCAGTAGTAATTATCCTGCTCATTCCCGCGCAAATGGTCTTGCGCGGGGACGAGCGCGTGCCGACGATCTCGAATTACTGCTTGCCTGCCATCGCGGTGACGGACTGCGCGGTCTGGCCGAATAGGATCGCACGCTCTTCCGCGGTGCGGATGCCGCCCTGCCCGGGATTGATCTTTGGCGTCCATTCATAGGCCTTGATCACCGCCGGCCGCGCCTTGATCGCCTCGAACCAGCGCTTGAGATGTGGGAAATCGGCGATGTTCTGGCCCTGCCGTTCCCACGGCACCACCCACGGATAGCAGGCCATGTCGGCGATCGAATATGGGCCGGCGAGATATTCGTGCCCGGCAAGCCGCTTGTTCATCACGCCGTATAACCGGTTCACCTCATTGCGATAGCGATCGATCGCATACGGGATTTTGTCCACGGCGTAGTGAGCGAAATGATTGTTCTGCCCGGACATCGGGCCGAGCCCGCCCATCTGCCAGAACAGCCATTCCAGCGCCGCAGTGCGGGCGCGCAAATCTTTCGGGATGAACTTGCCGGTCTTCTCCGCGAGATAGACGAGGATCGCGCCGGATTCGAAAACCGAGATCGGCTTGCCGCCGTCGGCGGGCTTGTTGTCAACAACCGCGGGGATTCGGTTATTCGGCGAGACGCCGAGAAAATCCGCCTTGAACTGTTCGCCCTTGCCGATATTGATCGGAATAATTTTGTACTCCAATCCAGCTTCCTCGAGAAAAATCGTCACTTTGTGGCCGTTCGGCGTGGTCCAATAGTACACGTCAATCATGGTCAACCCGTCTGTGGATGGTGATGCTGATAGGCCAACCTAGCGCGGCTCGGCGGCGCAATGAAGCCCGGCTCGCGCATTCGTGTTAAGCGCGTCATGATGGACAGTTCCGGCCATGCCTGCTTGCCAAGGGCACGGCAGCAACGCGTCGCAACGAGATTGCCCACAGTACTCACAAGCAAGGACCGATCATGATCACCGAAATCGCGCAGATTGATGTGAAACCCGGGACGGAAGCGGAATTTGAAAAGGGCGTGCAGCAAGCGGTCCCGATTTTCAAGCGGGCCAAAGGCTGCCGCAGCATGGAACTGCGCCGCTCGATCGAAAAACAGAGCCGCTATCGCTTATTCATCGGCTGGGACACGGTCGAGAACCACACCAATGATTTTCGCGGCTCGGCCGACTTCCAGGAATGGCGCAAGCTGGTCGCCCACTGCTTCGCGTCGCCGCCGGATGTGGAGCATGTGACCGAGGCGGTGCGCGGATTTTAGCGCCGCCGTCTCTCATTCTCGCTGCAGGTGGAATTCGGTGATGGTCGGCGCCACTTCGGCCAGCGTCTGTTCCATGATCCGTTCCAGTTCTTCCGGCGTCGAAGCCGCAGCGATCGAGCCTGCAGTTTCGATCAAGGTGCGGTATTCCAGCGAGCGCACGATCGGCGCAATGTCGCGATTGAGAAGCTCTATGATCGCGGCGGGCGTACCGGCCGGCGCACAGACGCCGAGCCAGCCGGAGCGAATGAAATTTATACCCGCCTCGGCCAGTGTCGGCACCTCCGGCAACACGTCCAGCCGTTCCCGACTGCTGACGGCAATGATCTTGAGCTGCCGGTCCCGATAATGGGGGATGAGGGCGAGCGGCGGCGCTGTGTAGAAGTCAATGCGCCCGGCGACGATCTCTTGCACGGGTTGCGCACCGCCGCGAAATGGCACCTGATTCATCGTGATGCCAGTGACCTTCTCCAGCTGCCGCGCCAGAATCTCCTGGGCTGAGCCGAAGCCGACCGTGCCGTAATTCACTTGGCCGGGATGCGCCTTGGCGTAGGCGATGAACGATCCGATGTCGGTCGGCGGAATCGCGTTCGACAGCGCGAGCCCATAATAATATTTGGCGATCAGGGAAATGGGCGCCAAATCAGTGAGTTTGAAGCCGGGATCTTTGTAGGCGGCGACGTTGATCGGCTCGAAATGTGTACACAAAAGGAGCGTGTAGCCGTCGGCGGGCCGGGCGATGACGTCGCGCGTGGCGACAATGCCGCCCGAAGCCGGCTTATTCTCGACAAAGACCCGTTGGCCGAGCGCCTCGCTGAGCTTGTGGGCGACGAACCGGGCCGGGATATCGGTCGGCCCGCCGACTCCGAAACCGACCACGAGCCTGATCGGCCGGTCAGGATAGCTGCCACCGCGGCTTACGCCCGGCGACAGAGTCACAATCAGGCTCAAGATCAGCAGGCCGACGCGACGCATATTCCCCCCTGCGGGTCCGCCACATTTCCGCTTTGGCGAAGCAACCACTAGCCTCAGTGTCGAACTTCAAATCCGCCGCAACGACGGTATCGCGTATAGCCATAGGAAGAAATCGCTACAGCCGTAACGTCATGTTGGCCGACGAACGGAGCCTCGACGATGATCAATATTAGGATATTGCGTGTCGCCATGACCCTTGGCGGGGTTTTGCTCGTTGTCGGAGCCATTGCGCGGGTCGGCCTTACCTTTCCCGCGGCAAGTCAGGCTCTCGCGCTGACGCCAACACAATCCGATGCGATGAATTCATATGACGAGGCGGTAAGCCGTTTTAAATCTGTCTTGCGGCAGCGGCGCGCGCAGATCGAGTCAAAACAAAAGCTGCCGGATCT
>JBKPIZ010000328.1:0-15270 GCA_046730495.1 Pseudomonadota bacterium | reverse complement strand
CGATACCGCCGAGCGCGAACCGAGGTCACGACAAGACACCGTCTCGCTTTTGATTTTTCGCGCGGGGTCGGACCAGCCAAAAGCAGTGCCGCTTTCGCTCATGAGCCGGATTGAGGAGATTGATTGCCGCAACATCGAGATCACCGACGGGCGATGCATCGTGAAATACCGCGACGAATTGATGCCGCTCCTTGGCTTCGACGCGCGGGTGCGGATCAAAAAAAAAGAAGGCGCCCAGCCTATTCTTGTGTTCTCGGAATACGGCCGCTCGATTGGGCTTCTTATCGACGAGATCGTCGACATCGCCGAAGAAAGGCTCGATGTCAAAATAGCGGGCGATCGACCTGATCTGATGCCGCGTTCAGTCAATTTGTGCGCGGTCTCTGGCCCTGACGATAACGCCCCGATTCGAGACTTTGGTCGTGACGCCGCTTGACTACGATTTTCTCCGGCAAGCCCTGAAACAACACTCCGGCCTCGCGCTCGGTGCCGACAAACACTATTTCCTGGAAAGTCGCCTGCTTCCGCTCGCCCGGCAGGCTGGGTTCAGCGGCGTGGGCGACCTGGTGCTGGCGCTCAAAACCGGCGGCGACGCCGCGCTTATGACTGCGGTGATCGAAGCGACGACGACCAGTGAATCGTTCTTCTTTCGCGACAAGACGCCATTCGACCATTTCCGTCGCCTCATCATGCCGGCGTTGCTAGCCGCGCGGCGTCAATCGCGTGTGGTCCGCATCTGGTGTGCGGCGGCCGCGAACGGTCAAGAACCCTATTCAATCGCCATCTGTCTCAGAGAAATGGCGAGCGCGATCGCCGGTTGGCGCAGCGAAATATTGGCGACCGACCTCTCGGACGCGGTGCTCCAACGCGCGCGGCATGGGCTCTACAGCCAATTCGAAGTACAGCGCGGGCTGCCGATTAAGCTTCTCGTCAAATATTTCACGCGGGTCGGCGAGCTGTGGCAGATCGCTCCGGAAGTGCGCGCTATGGTCAAATATCGCCGCTTCAATCTTCTCGCGGATTTTGCGTCGCTTGGAACTTTCGACGTGGTCTTCTGCCGTAACGTTATGATTTATTTCGATCAAGATACGAAAAGTGACGTGCTGCGCCGTCTTGCTGAAGCCCTGGCGGGCGACGGCTATCTGGTCCTCGGCGCGACGGAAACCGCGATAGGCCTGTCCGATCGCTTCAAAATGGTGAGCGATAAACCGGGCCTTTACACGCTCAACACGATCAGCCCGCGCCTTCAGGCACAGCCAAAGATAATGCACGCGCGGCCACGCCCGATTGCAATCAATGGCGGCCGGTAGAACGGATCTCCATAAGCAAAAACCCCGGCCGAGGGGCCGGGGGTTTCGAAATACCGAGGAAGACTTCAGGCTGGGATTTTTGCCTCTTCCTCTGAGGGTTCCCGCAGCACGTAGCCGCGGCCCCACACCGTCTCGATGTAATTCTTGCCGCTGGAGGCATTAGCGAGCTTTTTCCGGAGCTTGCAGATGAACACGTCGATGATCTTCAATTCCGGCTCATCCATGCCGCCGTAGAGGTGGTTGAGGAACATCTCCTTCGTCAGTGTCGTGCCTTTGCGCAGGCTCAGGAGCTCCAGCATCTGGTACTCTTTGCCTGTGAGGTGCACCCGGGCGCCGTTGACCTCCACCGTCTTGGTGTCGAGGTTGACCACGAGATCGCCGGTCTGGATGACGGATTGTGCGTGCCCTTTCGAGCGGCGCACGATCGCGTGGATCCGCGCCACCAATTCATCCTTGTGGAACGGCTTGGTCATGTAGTCGTCGGCGCCGAAGCCAAGCCCCCTGACCTTGTCCTCGATCCCGGCGAGCCCGGACAGGATCAGGATCGGGGTTTTCACCTTGGATACGCGCAGGCTGCGAAGCACCTCGAAGCCGGACATATCCGGCAAATTCAGGTCCAGCAGGATGATGTCGTAGTCGTAGATTTTACCGAGGTCGATGCCTTCTTCTCCAAGGTCCGTCGTGTAGACGTTGAAGCTCTCGGATTTGAGCATCAATTCGATCGATTGCGCGGTGGCGCTATCGTCTTCGATCAGCAGAACGCGCATGCCGGTCCCCTTCTTCGCCGCACGGGCTCAAGCTCGGCGCGCCGCGGCGGCGGCCCCTGGAAAAACGCCAAAGACAAACTGATTCGGGACACTAACGAACGTATGGTTAACAAAACCTGATTCTGTCGCGCAAGTGTCGCGTAAGCATACCTGCCGAACGGGCCTCAAAGTATTGCTAGCTGGTGGTTTTTTGGCCACGATCTCGTTCATGTGTTGGATTAAGTCTCGGCGTTAACCGATTCATCTGACTCAGCCTCCGACCCACGTCCACGTGCGAAGCGAGCGGGTCCGGTCCTACGGACTGATCGGGGCAATGATTAACGTTGCGGGTAAACAAGCCATTAAGAATGGCGGGTCCCCGTAACCAATTCTTTTCTAGAAATGAGCCTTGGCTGCGCTGCAAGTCTCTTGCAGGTCACTTTATGGCTCCTTTGGCCCGCAAATGCTGGTCAGGCGAGGGCCAAAGACGGCCCGCTTGGGGCTCCCGGAGGAAAAATGACTGTTTAGCGCAGGGACGGCTATGGCGGAAACCGAACGCTAACGTTATCGCGCCACAATCCCTCCCATCGCGGCGCCGTGCCTTCCGTTCCTCGCCTGGTTGCGAGGCCAAGCGGGGCGCGGGGCCGCCTGATCCGTGGCTTCGGGGGAGTAATAGTCGATGAAGTCCCGTGAGACGTTAGTTCGGCTCAAGAAATTTCAGCTCGACGAGAAGCGGCGCAAGGTCGCGCAAATCGAAACGATGATTGCCGAATTCGATCGTGTTGCCGGCGAACTCGAGCGCGAAATCCGAATCGAACAGGATCGCGCCGGCATACACGATCCGGCGCATTTCGCTTATCCGACCTATGCCAAGGCGGCGATTGCACGCCGGGAAAATCTCAAGCGATCGGTCGACGAGCTGCGTATCCAGCTTGAGGACGCAAAATCGGCGCTTGGTGAGGCGTTTGATGACCTAAGGAAGGTCGAGTTGCTCGATGTGCGCGATCAAATGCGCGAGCGGGAAACCGACGCCGCCCCCGAACCGACCGAGTTGCACGAGGCCGGCCTCCTGCGCGCGCGGTTATAGCTACGGCTCGAGCCTTGCCGGCCTCTCATCGCAAGACGTAGCTTTTTGATAAGCGGCAAGCCTTGAGGGCGTGCCTTTGCGGCGCAGTTCAACGCGTCTGCACGCGCCCTCGGCGAGCGCCGGATAGGCGAAAACAGCCTGCTTTCGGTCTCGACGAAACCCCCTTTCCACGGCGATAATCCTGCGGCTGTTCCGGCGGGGCTGGTTTGCGCCGGTCTGGCTCCTATTGGTGGGGAGACTGAGGCCCATTTTCTCGGGTCCGGGGCGATCATGTTGATGCAGACCGAACTCGTTTGGCTGCTGGGCGCCGTCGCCAGAGGCGACGAGGCTGCATTCGAGCGCCTTTATGGCGCCACCCGCGCAAAGCTCTATGGGGTGCTCCTGCGCATCCTGGGCAGGCCTGCATTGGCTGAAGAGGTGATGGAGGAAACCTACCTTAAAGTGTGGAAAATGGCGGACCAGTTCGATCCGGCAACGGCAAGTCCGATCACCTGGATGGTCGCCATGGCGCGCAATCGCGCCATCGACATCGTGCGCAAGCAGGGAGATCTTTCGATCGACGAGGAGCCTGAGGCGCCTGAACCTGCCGCCGAGACGCCGGCACCGCTGGCGCGGCGCGAGATGACGGCGGAGCTCAAGCGCCTGCTCTCCTGCCTGGGTCGGCTCGACCCGGAAAAGCAGCGGATCGTGCTGCTGGCCTATTACAGCGGCTGGAGCCGGGATCATCTGGCGAGCAAGCTCGACATTCCGGTGAACACGATCGAGACGTGGCTTCGCCGTAGTCTGCTCGAAATTCGCGAGTGTATGGGAGCATGAGCCGACGGGCGTTACCTTATGTTGTGTCAGCAGAAAAATCAGTCGAGGCAGCGATGTACGATGATGACCACGATGCTCTTGCCGCCGAATACGTTCTAGGCACGCTTTCAGCGGCCGAACGCGAACAGGCGGAGGCGCTGTTGGCGCGGGACGCCGGCTTCGCCGAGACCGTGCGGCTATGGGAACACCGGCTTGGTGAGCTCAACGTGATGGTGGAGGCCGTCGAGCCGCCATCCGATCTGTGGGAGCGGATCAAAACCGGAATCGATGGCGCCGAACGGCGGACCCAAGCTGCCTCCGAGACGATCGAGCTCACTGGTCTGGAGCCGGCCGAAGCGGGCGCGTCCGCGGCGGGCCCGCAGGTCGACGCCAGTGCCGAGCCGAGCATCCAAACCGTGCCGGATTTGCTCTCCGAGCAGGCGAAAAGTTCTGAGGACGCGAAGACGGCTGGCCTTGCGTCGACGCTGTTAGCATCGGAGTCGACCGCTGAATTCGTCGATCGGCTACCGAAATCGACCGCTCCCCAACCCACACCCGCCACGGAAGCCGTGCCACCAGATCAGAATACCGGGCGCTGGCGCGGCCTCGCCATCGGCGCAAGCGCAATCGCGGCGTTGCTGGCAGCCTATATTGCCGTCACTCACCTCGCGCCCGGGCTTATTTCCGTCGGTCGACAGCCGCAGATCATAACCGGCGCGCTGAAACCTGCAGCCGTTCCTCAGCTGGTGGCAGTGTTGCAGCAGGAGCCGACGGCGCCGGCTTTTCTGGTCATGCTGGATCCGCAACAGCGGACCATCACCATACGCAGACTGACGGCGGCACCGGACGGTGGGCGCAGTTACGAATTGTGGCTCAATTCAAGTAAATTACCGAACCCGGCTTCTCTTGGGTCGGTCGGGAATAGCGAGGTTACGACCCGTTCGATTCCGCAGAATATCGATGCCGAGGCGATGCGAAGCGCAACCTATTCGGTCTCGCTTGAGCCGAGTGGCGGCTCGGCGACGGGCGCGCCAACCGGCCCGACGCTGTTTAGGGGCAGAATGATCGAGGCAGTGCCGGGATCATCGGGGTGAGAGGATCGGCCCCGATCGCACCATGGACGCTATCGGATCGCGGGGATATCCCCGCTCAAGCTCGTCGGCCGACCGGCTTTGACCAAGGCTGCCGTGCCGAGGTCGATATTGCTGCTGACATGGGCAAAAATGCCGATTGCCGCGACCACCAGTGCGCAAACCAGGGCGATCACCACGATTTTCAGGTGCGTAGTGCGATCGGCACCGTACATCGAATGATTCATGCCATCCTGCCTTGCCACACTGCGGCGGGTGGATTGATCTCGACCTGGCCCGACATAATCACCGAATCCCCGTGACCAAATGCGTATTCACCCGAGCTTGAAGTCTCGTGATAACGATTGATCGAGGAGGCAGTTCCCTTACTAAACCGATGGCCGGGCTGTCGAAATGATCCGAAATCGCAGCGCAATAGCGCGGCTTAGTCCGATTGCCTCGCGAGTGGCATGCGGGCTTCTCGTGGCATGCGCTTTGGGGGGCTCGACAGGATTGGCGGATGGGATCGAGCCGGGCCTATGGCAGGTGATCAGCAGGACGCAGACCGGCGGCGTGATTGGGCCGCCCCATGAGTCCTCGAAATGCCTTACGCCCCAAGACGTCGCCGACCTCGCCACCACCTTTTCGCCGGTCTCCCGCACCGTCAATTCGACATGCGCGCCGATCGAACGCAGCTTGGCCGGTTCGCGCCTGACTTGGCGACTCACTTGCAAGGGTCAGCTCGACATGGAGCTGACGGGCGAGTTCAACTTCGATAGCCCACGGCATTATACGGCTACGGTGCAGAGCAAGGCGGCTATGGCCGGGATGCCGATGGTCGACTCGCAAGAAAATATCGAAGCGCGCTGGCTGTCAGCCTGTCCGCAGTAGCGGACGTGCTTGCCGTTCGCCGATTCACCACTTGCCAAGGTTGAGCGCAGTCGCTTTGGCGGCGCCCCGCAGCTCATCGCCCAGCTTGCGGTCATCAATCACAGAACCATGCCGCCGACGCAAAGTGCAGCGATGGCAAGTGCATTCGCGCGTCGCGCCTCGGCATTGCCATTCGCAGCCTGCTCGAACGACTGGATCATCAATTTAAGCGCCGCCTCGAATGCTTGTCTGACCGCCCGATCGGTGCGCGAAATGTCGTTGGGCAGGCCGATCATCGGGAAGGTGTCCGCGGTCGAGTCCTGCTCTGCTTCGGACAAATAGTCGTCCACGATCTTATCGGCGCGCGCGCGCTCGGAACCGCCGCTTTTTGGATTCTCACGATCTTCGTGGACGACGCGCGCAACCGATTGCGCGTATAGATCGCTCTTCGACGAGAAATAGCAATAAAAGCTTCCGCGAGTCAGTCCGGCCTCGGCCATCACATCGTCAATCGACACGGCGTTGAAGCCGTGGCGGTTGAACAGCCGGCCGGCGCTCTGAAGGACGAGATCCCGAATTCTATTGTGATGCTTACGCGAAGGCGGCATTGACGGTTTTGGCCGTGTCAGGCCTGTGGTGGTCCACTGCATTTGGGCGGTCCTTGCGTAGTGCTCGCTTGAACACCCGGCAGCTATTCTTATTCCTCAGCAGAAATTCCACTTCACGAGAAGGTTGTCGCTGATTGTCTTTTAGAAAGCATTGATGATCAACAACATGATGTCCGTTGTGCAATGAAGACAAATCACTTTCGTTGATGAAAAATCGTTTCAGAAATCCTTCGCCTGCGCTGCTGACATAGGATTAAGGACAATAAGTTGAATTATAAAGCATCTAAGATGAATATTATTCATCCAGAATCCATGGGTCGTGGAGCGATGCCGAAACTCTGGCCGGTGGCCCTTCTGTTAGGCGCGCTAGCCGCGACCGCTGCGCCGGCGGGCGCGTCACAGCTCATCGATGCTGGGGCCGTCGTTCCAGGCTTGGTCGCCGACATCCGCTACGCGGGCTCTCACAATTTCGTTGGTCGGCCGATCGACGGTTACCGCGCGCCGCGTTGTCTGCTCACCCCGCCGGCGGCAAACGCTCTGGCCGAAGTCGCGCGCGACCTCGCGAGTCGCGGCCTGGTCATCAAGGTGTTCGATTGCTATCGGCCGACGCGCGCCGTTGCCAATTTTGTGCGCTGGGCCCGCGATCGGAGAGACCAGACGGCCAAAGCCGAGTTTTATCCCGACGTCGATAAGCGCACGCTGTTTCGGGACGGCTATATAGCATCGCGCTCGGGTCATTCACGCGGCTCGACCGTCGATATGACACTCGCCCGCGCCGACGGCGCCGAGCTCGATATGGGCACTCCGTTCGATTTCTTCAGCCCGCGATCATGGACTGCAGCTTCGAGCGTGACCGCCGAACAGCATGCCAACCGGATGCGGCTCGCTGCGGCAATGCAGCGCCGCGGCTTTCGCGGCTATCCCAAGGAGTGGTGGCATTTCACGTTGCGCAATGAACCGTTTCCCGAAACCTATTTCGACGTGCCGGTGCAATAACGTCGTCAATCGCGATTACAAACCCAAATAAAATTTCTTAATCAAGTCGTTGTTGTTGAGTTCATCGGTGGATCGCCCTTCAAAGGCAATCTTGCCGTGGACAATGACATAGCCGCGGTCGGCGATCCGGATGGCCTGATTGAAATTCTGCTCGGCCATCAGAACCGTGAGTGCGTAGCGCTGTTTCATTTGCGATATTGCATCGATGGTACGGCTCACCAGAATTGGGGCGAGCCCGACCGAGGGTTCATCCACCAGGAGAATCTTCGGCGCCAGCATAAGAGCGCGACCGAGCGCCAGCATCTGTTGCTCGCCGCCGGAGAGGCTGCCGGCGAGCTGGCGCCGACGCTCGGCAAGCCGCGGAAAAGTTTCGAAGCAGACGGAAAGATTACGCGCGAGCTCGGCCCGCGCAGCAGGCCGAAAGGCGCCGAGCAGGAGATTTTCTTCGACCGTCAGCATCGGAAACAGCCGGCGCCCTTCCGGGACGAGCGCGATGCCGAGATTCACGATTTCCTCGGTGGTGCGCCCGATCAGGTCGTGGTGAATGCCCTCGATTTCCGCAACGATCGACCCTTCGCTCGGCCGCACCATGCCCATGATGCATTTCATGAGCGTCGACTTGCCATTGCCGTTGGTGCCGAGCAGCACCACAGTCTCGCCACCGCCCACCTTGAGCGAAACATCCTCGATGACGCGCACCGCGCCATAAGCGGCATGGATACCGGCGATGGTGAGGCTATTGGCCAAGATACGCCCTTTCGACTTCCGGATCGCGCATAACATCGTCCGGCAGGCCGTCGGCGATTTTTCGCCCGGAGACCAATACGATCAGCCGGCGTGAAAAGCTCATCACGGCGCTCATAATGTGCTCGATGAGAATGATGGTGACCCCTTGTTCGTTCAAGCGGAAGAGCAACGATAAGATGTCTTCAATTTCCGAATGGGTAAGGCCGGCCATCGCTTCATCAGCGATCAGAAGCTTCGGCTCTGCGGCCATCGCGCGGGCGAGCTCGAGTTTGCGCATTTCGACCTGGGTGAGATCGCGCGGTAGGCGGCGCGCTTTATCGCCAAGCCCGACTTGGCGAAGGAGTGCGTCGCATCGCTCTTCAATTTCGTGCGCAGCGTGATGACTCCCCCTTCGCGTCGCCACCGTGTAGAGGAGTGGGATCCGAATGTTGTCGGCGAGCGTCAGGCTCACGAATGGCCGCGGCAGCTGAAAACTGCGCGCCAAGCCTAAATGCGTGCGTTGATGCGCCTGCAGGCCGTCCAGTCGTTGACCGCCAAATTGCACGGTGCCTTGCTCGTTCCGAAGCGTACCGCAGATGCAATTCACCAGCGTGCTCTTGCCCGATCCGTTGGGTCCGATCAGCCCCAGACGCTCACCAGGGGGGACCGAGAGCGAAATATTTTCCAGCGCAACAAAGCCTCCGAAACGCTTGCCCAGATTTTCGATTTCAAGGAGCGCCAGCGCGGCGCCATTCGCGTTAGAGGGGCTGGCCGCGATCATGGCACCTGTCCCGGCATTTCGGCTTCGACGCGGCGCCGACCGACAAAATCCTCCGGCTTACGCTGCAGGTAGGTGTGAATCAGTCCAATGATTCCGTTCGGCGCGATGATCACGAAAATCACCAACAGGAAGCCGACAATCAAGAGATTGACCGCCGACGAGATTGTGACGGTTGCAATTTGCTGCAGTGAGCCGAGTAGCAAAGCGCCTATCAGCGGACCGACCCAGCTGGTGGTGCCGCCGATGAGCGGCATGGCGATGGAATTGACGGCGTAATCGAGTCCGAAGGTGGACGATGGCTGCAAATAGCCGATGTAGTAAGGAAATGGCGCACCCGCCATGCCCATCAGTGCTCCCGAAATCGTCGTGGCGATCAACTTTAAGCGCAGCGTCGGCACGCCCGAGGCTTCGGCCGCCAGTTCATCGTCGCGGATGCTGGCGAAACCGTAGCCGAGCCGCGAATGCTCGATTAATCGTGCAATCGTGATCGCTGCCACGGCAAGCAGCATCATGATCAGAAACAAATAGCGGATGTAGTTGCCGATCGGCTCGATCTGTTCCGGACGGATGATATAGGCGCCGCGCGAGCCGCCGACATAGTCCCAGTTCACCACGAGTGTCTGCAGCACGACGGCGAGCGCAAGCGTCGCGATGGCAAAGAAGGCACCGCGCAGCCGCAGCGTCAAATAGCCCATGCCAAAGCCGACAATGCCGGAAACTATGCCGCCGATCAGCATCAGCACCGGAATCGGCATTCGATAGAATTCATGTTCGGTAATGAGCCTGTAAATTGCCACCGTCGAATAAGCGCCAAGAGCGAAGAACGCCGCGGATCCAAAATTCACATAACCGCAATAGCCGCCGAGAATATTCCAGGCAGTGCCGAGAACCACATACTGCAGCACGACATAGCCGGCGAAGAAAATGTAGTCATTGCCTAAGCCGATCGCCGCGGCAAACACTGCGGCGCAGACGACGAGCCAAATCAGCAGAAATCCGGGTGTGCGCACGTCATCGCCCCAACAAGCCGGCCGGCCGGACTGCCAGCGTCAACAACAGAAAGCCAAACGATACCGCCGGCGCCCATGACGGGCCGTAGAAGGTGGAGGTCAAACTCTCGACAATGCCCAGAAGCATTGCCGCGATGACGGTGCCGGGCAGGCTGCCCATCCCACCGAGCACGCAAATTGCGAAAATGCGGCCGATATATTCACGTCCGACCGACGGCTCGACCGGCTGAATAATGATTAGGAATGCACCGGCGAGCGAGGCGGTGGCGATGGAAATGCCAAATGCGATCCGCTTGATCTTGATCGGATCGACCGCCATCAATCGCAAGGCAAGCTGATCTTGGGCAACCGCCATGATCGCGCGCCCGAGAAAGCTGCGGGTGAGGAAGATTTGCAGCCCCGCGGTCATGACCAGCGAAACCAGACAGGGCACCAAGATCCGCAAGGGTATGTCGAGCATGGCAAAGTGCCATGATGGACCGATGTAACGCGCCTCGACGTAGCGGTAGTCGACGCCGAAATAGAGCACCAGCATAACTTCGGTGATGAACAGCAGACCAAAAAAGAACGCGAGCCCGCGCAGCGATTCCTGGCCGCGTTTCTCGAACGAGACGTAATAGACCTGATAGATGCCGGCGCCCAGCACATAAAAAACCGGCATCATCACGATCGCAGCCAGGATCGGATCGATCCCGAGCGTCGCATTAGCGATGTAAGCAATATATGAGCCGAGAATGATGAAGGCCGGATGGGCGATGTTGACGATATCCAAAATGCCGAACGACAAGGACACGCCTGAGGTCACAGCGGCGTAGAAGCCGCCGATCAGGATACCTGAGACCACGGCGTTGATGAGAAGATCGAATGAAAAAACCATTAGTCGGACACTCAGCCCCATCCGGAGTGTGCAGCAACGCTTTGGTCTTGGCTAGAAAACTTTACGTCTCGCTTAGAAACCGGTCAGTCGGCAACCGCGCCTGGTGTTCAGCTGACGGCGGTTGCCGAACGACGCCTATCGTCCATCCGTGCAGCTTCCCGCGCAAACAAACGGGAACTTGTCGTTGAGCGCGATCTGCCTTAGGCGACAAAAAGCGCCGCCGCACTAGGCTGCGGCGCGGACCTTGTCGGGAAGGGACAGCGGCTTGTTGGCGCTATTGAGGAATTCGATGGTCATAAAGACCATTTCTTTGTCGCCAAGGTTCTCAAGGTCATGGACCTTGAACTCGCCCGGTCCGTAAGTTTCATGGCGGGTCTCGCCAGGCTGGTACGTATATTCGACGGTGCTGCCGTCGTGGACGTGCTGGCGACCGCGCCCGCCGGTCACTGATGTCCAAAAATAATCGAGCACATGGCGGTGGAAGCCAATCCGCTCGCCCGGCGCCAGCCTGATGATCCATACGCGCACCCGGTCGCTCTCCGAAAGCAGCGTGGTACCGACGCAGCCGTTGTTATTCTGCCGTTCACGCTCGAATTCGGCCGCAATGGCGGGTGGCCATGCCGATGTCTCGGCACGGTCGGTCGATTTATCCATCATGCTCAGGGCCATGGCGTTCCTCCAGACTTTGTAGGCACAATATAGAAAACCTTTCCGGCCGGGGAAAGCTTGAGAAACTGCGAGAATTTCCGATGACCAGAAAGCGCCGCGCGATCGTGATCGGCGGCTCGATGAGCGGTCTTTTGGTGGCAATTATGCTGCGCCGCCGCGGCTGGGACGTCGAGGTCTTCGAGCGGGTGGAAAAGGAATTGGCTGACCGCGGCGCCGGCATCGTGGCGCAGGCCGAACTGATAGCGCGCATGAATGCGCTTGGGTTGCAAACGCGGGATCTCGGCGTCGCCATGAGCACGCGAAAAATCCTCGATCAGTCCGGCGCGGTAACGACGACGCTCGAATGCCCGCAAGTGCTCACCGCATGGCAGCGCGTGTACCGGGTCCTGCGCGATGCCTTTCCGGCGGATCAGTACCATCGCGGTCGAGGTCTGAAGGCTTTCGAACAGAGCGGCGATGGCGTTGTGGCGCACTTCGGTGACAGCCGCTCGATCAGCGCCGACGTGCTCATCGGGGCCGATGGCCTGCGCTCGACCGTACGGCAGCAATGCCTACCGCACATTCTGCCGCTCTATGTCGGCTACGTCGCCTGGCGCGCCCTCTTGCCGGAGCGCATAATTCCGCCTGCCGTTCATCGCGAGATCTTCATGACGATGGCGTTCTGCCTGCCGCCGGGCGAACAATGCATCGGCTATCCGGTTGTCGGAGCCAATAATGAGGTGCTCGAAGGCCGGCGGCGCTACAACGTGGTGTGGTATCGGCCCGCCGAGGAAATAAGCGAGCTGCCGCAGCTCCTGACTGATCGCAGTGGGGTCGGCCATTCGATCTCCATCCCGCCGCCGCTCATTCGCTCGGAGCACATCTCGGCGATGCGTGCAGCGGCGGAACGCTTGTTGGCGCCGCAATTTCGCGCGATCGTCCGGCTGATCGAGGAGCCAATCGTGCAACCGATCTACGACCTCGAGAGCCCACATCTCGCCTTTGGACAGGTGGCGATCATCGGTGACGCCGCTTTTGTGGCGCGGCCGCATGTTGCCGCCGGAGTTTCCAAGGCGGCGGATGATGCTGCCGCGCTTGCGGAAGCGCTGGAGGCCGAGGATGTCGAGCCGGCACTGCGCCGTTTCGAGAGACAACGATTGCCGGAAAACAAAAAAATTATCGAACGCGCGCGTCACCTCGGCGCCTATCTCCAGGCCACACAGACCGCCGAAGAGCGCGCCCGATCCGCGCGACATAGCATCCCACAAGCGGTCTTGGCCGAAACCGCCGTTCTCGACTTTTTACATGGATGAATCGCCACATGTATTCGAAGACGCCGTATTGCTCGGCGAACCGTGCGCACTATGCTTGGCAGTGAGGCTAGAGTGCAATGAAAGCAGTCTATTTGGAGCGTTTTGGCGGGCCTGAAGTGCTGCAATATGGCGACCTGCCGGATCCGGTCGCCGGGCCGGGCGAAGTTGTGATCGACGTGGCGGCGGCAAGCGTCAATGCAGCGGATTGGAAATTCCGTTCCGGTCAATATGCACGGCATTCCGGCGCCAAGTTCCCGCTCATTCCGGGACGGGATTTTTCCGGCTCGGTCAGCGCCGTAGGCGGCGGCGTCGCCGATCTTAAGGTCGGTGATCCCGTCTTCGGCGTTCTCGACATCGGTAGGGAAGGGACCTACGCCGAAAAACTGGCCATCAAAGCTGCCATCGTGGGCAGGAAACCCGGAGCCCTGTCGCACGTCGAAGCCGCGGCTGTCGCGCTGACCGGGCTCACGGCAGTGAATGCGATCGCTGACACGTTGCGGCTGCAACGCGGCGAAACAATTCTGATCCAGGGTGGCGCAGGCGGTGTCGCCGGTTTTGCAATTCAATTCGCCAAACATCTCGGCGCGCGGGTGATCACAACGACAAGTGCGGCGAACCGCGATTATGTTCTCGGTCTTGGTGCCGACCAAGTGATCGACTACAACGCGCAGGATTTTACAGCGGTCGTAGGCGGCTGCGATGCCGTCTTCGATACGGTAGGCGGGGAAGTCGCGGACAAGTCGTTTGCCGTGCTCAAGCCCGGCGGCCGCGCTGCCTTCATTGCGTCGGGAGTCGAGGCGCCGAAACCGACGCGCGGCGACGTCGTGTCACTGCGCCCCCCGGTGGAACGCTCGCGGCAGGCCATGGAGTGCATTGCCGGCCTTATTGAAACAAGCGCGGTACGGCCACCTGCGATCAAGCTTTATTCACTATCGCAAGCAGCCGAGGCGCATCGGCTGAGCGAGTCGCGCCATTTCCGAGGCAAGCTTGTTTTTCAGATCCGCTGAACTGTTTGAACAGTGTGGGGTTCTACACTAATATCAGAGATCGTTCGGCGCGCTTTTTTGTCCGTCGTGCGCCAAATTTGGCATTGTTGCCGTTATTGATCGAAATTGACGGCAGTGGTGTTCCCGCCGCTGATGACCACGCCTACACGCTCACCGGTCTGTGGTTTGTATGCCCCAGATGCCAGTGCAGCAAACGCTGCTGCTCCTCCTGGCTCCGCGACAACACGCAGGGTGCGCCACAGCATTTTCTGCGCCTGCCTGATTGCCTCATCCGTCACAAGCACCGTGCTGTGTACGTAGGCTTTGGCGATTGGAAATACCTTCTTGCCTACGCGTTGCGGCGCCAACGAATCCGCGGCCAGACCGCCTGCCTCTGCGTCCACCGGTCGTCCAGCCTCGAACGCTTTTGTAAGCGTCGGCGAGGCGAATGGCTCGACGCCGATGACCTTGATAGCGCCCGCATACCAGGCGGCAATTCCAGCGATAAGACCGCCGCCTCCGACGGACACGAAGAGCGTATCGACATCCGGAGCATCTTCAGCAAGCTCCCGTCCGATAGTGCCTTGTCCCAGCATGGTCTCGTACTGATCGAAAGCATGCACGGGCATCGCACCTGATTTCTCGACCCATGCCTCGCTGGCAGCCAGCGCATCCGCGTACCGATCTCCTGCGATAACAAGATTGGCACCGTATTCGCGGATGCGCGCGACCTTGGCTGGAGACGAGACAGACGGAACGAAGATCTTGGCCGGAACCTTCAGAGCCATTGCCGCATACGCGACCGCCGCTCCGTGGTTGCCACCCGACGCGGCGACGACGCCTGCCGCCGGGATTTTGCGAAGGAGAAGATTTGTGAAAGCGCCGCGAGCCTTAAAGGAACCGGCGTGTTGAAATAATTCCAGCTTGAGACAAAGCCTGCGCGCATTAACGCCCACCTCAGCGCCGTTAATCTCTATGATCGGCGTGCGTCGCACATAAGGTCGAATGAGGTTCGCACAGCGGGCAATTTGCTCGCGATTGAGCGCGATGGAAATGTCTGACATGCGGTTTATGGGTACACGCGCTACACGTGCTGGCCGCCATTGATGTGAATTTCGGCGCCGTTGAGGTAGGACGCCGTGTCCGTGCACAGCACATAAATGATCTTCGCGACTTCATCAGGCGTGCCGAGCCGGTGCATCGGAATATGTTCGACGATTTTCTCGGTTCCCGGAGACAGCATCGCCGTGTCGATTTCGCCCGGAGCGATGGCGTTGACGCGCACGCCGACCGCGCCGAAATCCGCGGCCATTTCTCGCGTCAACGCGGCGAGCGCCGCCTTGGACGTCGCATAGGCGGCGCCGGCAAAGGGATGCACGCGCGAGCCTGCGATCGAGGTCACGTTCACGACCGAACCTTTTGCCGCCTTTAATTCATCGAGCAATCC
>JBKPIZ010000327.1:0-3880 GCA_046730495.1 Pseudomonadota bacterium | reverse complement strand
CTATTGCCTTATCGTCGACCGGTCCAACAGTGGCGTGCGACTGCGCACCACCTCGGATTTTCAAGCGCCGAGCGAATTCTTTTTGCGCTGTATGGGCACAGAATCCAAATACAAAGTGGTTTGGCGTCATGGCTCGTCACTTGGCGCGAGGGTCACCCATTAAAAATGCACGGACATTGGATTTCGAAATCCGTGGTGTAGCTTGCGGCAGACCTGTGAAGTCCGAATAGCGATTACTAATCGCGGCGATTCTCACAGTCCGGGTCTCTAGGAACTATCCGTCCTCGGCGTCCAAAAGAAAACCTCGTGTCCATACTGGTCTAAAATCCGCAAGCCATCGGGGGTCTGAGGCATATTCAAAGTGTCGAAGAGCGATTTGGCTTTGACCTTTGCGCTCTCCAGATCAGAAGCGATGTGCGTAATGCGCTCGAGCATGGCGCGCGCATTGTCCTCTTTGCGAATGCGGAAAAACTCTCTCGTAAGCACCATTTGTGGACTCTCTCGCTGCCCGTCGTCAGCAGTCATGAGACTTACAGGCCCAGAAACACTAATCGGGCTAGCTCCTCTGTTACCGCTCCCCTGAAAGGGCAGGGGAGCGCATGATAATTTTGCGGGCGGCGCCGCACCGTCAGGCATGTTGAGGCGGGTTTAGCGTTACTCGCCGCTACAATGACCGATCCGTTACAACCGCCAGCCCCGCAGCTTGCACCAGCGGTCGCGCTGGCGTCAGTGCCAACTCCTCACTAAAATTACCGGTAGATCATTTAATGAACGCCAATCAGGGTTGCGGAGAGGACCGTTATTGGGACAGCTCGTCGTAGTCTCGAATAGAGTGGCCATTCCCGAACGAAATGCAAAGGCGCGCGCCGGCGGGCTTGAAGTTGCCGTCAAGGCCGCACTCAAGCACAAAACTTGCACTTGGTTCGGTTGGAGCGGCAAGGTCGTGCCTCGCACCAAGATTGCCACACAAAAGATCGTGCATGACAAGCTTACCTACATCACGCTCGATCTCTCCAAAGAAGACCACCAGGAATACTACAATGGCTTCACCAATCGTGTGCTATGGCCGATCCTGCACTACCGCGTCGATCTCGCCGAATTCTCGCGCCGCGATCTGAGTGGCTACCTGCGTGTCAATGGTCACTTCGCGCGCGAGTTGGACAAAGTGCTCGCGCCGGATGACTTCATCTGGGTGCACGATTATCACCTGATCCCGCTCGCCAAGGCACTGCGCGAGCGCGGGCACAAGAATCGCATCGGCTTTTTCCTGCACGTTCCATTCCCGCCGCCGGAAATACTGACGGCATTGCCCCACCACGAGCGGCTTATTCCATCGCTCTGCGAATACGATCTCATCGGTTTCCAGACCGGCGATGACGCTTTCAATTTCAGCCGTTATCTGACCCGCGAGTGCGGCCTGCCCAGTCGCGATTTCAATTTCATCGTTGCCGATCGGACAATCCGGATCGACGTGTTCCCGGTCGGCATCGAGACCGCGGCGTTCGCCGAGCTTGCCCGGCGTTCGGTGCGATTGCCGTTCGTTAAGAGCGTGGTCACCAGCCTGGCGGGCCGTGCGCTCATCATCGGGGTCGATCGCTTGGACTACTCGAAAGGGATTGCCAATCGACTTTCGGCATTTGAGCTCTTTCTGCATACGCAGCCGCAATGGCTGGGCAAGGTGACCTATTTACAGATCGCAACCAGGAGCCGTTCCGAGATTCCGGAATACGCCGATATGGAACGGGACATTGGATCGGCTGCGGGACGTATTAATGGCGCCTTTGGCGAGGCGGACTGGACCCCGATCCGTTACATCAATCATCCCTACAGCCATTCAACTCTGGCCGGGCTTTATCGTGCCGCCCGGGTTGGGCTGGTCACGCCATTGCGGGACGGCATGAATCTCGTTGCCAAGGAATATGTCGCCTCGCAGGATCCGGATGACCCGGGCGTGCTGATCCTGTCGCGGTTCGCCGGCGCGTCGCAGGAATGCAAGGCAGCGCTGCTGGTCAATCCTTACGATCCCGGTAGCGTCGCGGCCGCCATTGGGCAGGCGCTAGGGATGCCATTGGCCGAGCGGCGCGAGCGCCACGATTCGCTATTCCGTGTCCTGTCGCACAACAACAGCCAACACTGGGCCGACCGCTTTGTCGCCGCCCTAGAACGGAAGCCGAAAGCGCTCAGCCGGCTCGAGCAAATGCATGCGACGCGATCGTGATGTCTCCGCCGGTCGCTAGTTTTCTGTTCGTACCCAAAGGAGACGTGCAGAATTTTGAATTTTCGCCTGTTTGATCTTCGATCGTCTCAACTTATGTGGCCCGTCGTTGCGCGAGAAGGCGATCGACGTATTGCGACGCCTCAGTAAGAGCCCCCTGTCGTTCCAAGTGCATGCCGGTCGAGGCGATCCGATTACCCTTGGGATTGAAAATCGTGACCCGATAACGGCCGTCGCTCTCGTGGTGAAGTACGAGTTCGTATCCCTGATAGCTGTGCGTGCTGGTTGTCATCCCGATGCTAACGAAAGAATCCCAATACGCACCGATACGATGCGGGCGCTCCCCCGTTCAGCCACCCGCACCGGGATTTGGTGAGAAGTATTGGAATTTGTCTGGCTTCCCCTCCCATTCCTTAAAGTCGGGCGGGGGCGCTCTTTTGACCGTAATCTGTGGCCAGATTTTCGCGTATTCAGCGTTCAGCGACAGCCATTTCTCGAGTCCCGGCTCGGTGTCGGGTTTTATGGCGTCCACAGGACATTCCGGCACGCAAACACCGCAGTCGATGCATTCGTCCGGGTTGATCACGAGCATGTTCTCTCCCTCGTAGAAGCAATCCACGGGGCACACCTCGACGCAGTCCATGGTTTTACAGCGAATGCAGCTCTCGTTGACGACGTAGGTCAATTAAGCATCCTTCCAGATCACGGTTGCTGCTGACCTCATTCGCGATGTCCCTCCTCGCGGCGCTCGCCCTTCGGCTGAAAATGGGCGCAGAGGAGACCAGCGTCATCTGGCTCAATCGGCACGCCGAACAGGCGGCACTCGAGGGCCGACCGGTTCGCTCTCGTCGAGCCGCAGTGTGTTTCCCTACCGAGATACGCGCAGTCTTGGCACACACCAAAGTGCGGATGCGCTCCACTCGCAGCTACAGTGGTCAGTACCTGGTGCAGGGCGTCGTGCATCGCGGCTTGCTCTTGCGCGTCGAGCGAGTCCACAGCGCGCACCAGCACTTCGAACGGATCGCGCGCAACCGCTGCGTGACCTTTGCGCGTCAAGCGAAGCGTAACGCTTCGTCCATCAGCTTCGGATCGCCGCCGGACCAAATAGCCACCTGCCTCAAGCGCCTTGATGGCTTGCGATGCGGTGCCACGGGTCGTCGCTTGAAATTCCGCAAACGCCGACGGGGTCCGAGAGAACGAATTGGCGCGGGCAAAAAAACGGAGCGCCATCCACTGCGCGGGGCTGAGTTCGCCGTCGTAGCCGTCGGCTTGCACGAGCCGCCCCAGCAGCAGGAGGAGCTCCGCCGTTTCGCGCGCTGACATGATCGCCTCTTTGAAGGAGATAATAGTGTTTCGAAATCAACTTGACAACCAAATCCCCGGTGATAATTTCGTTTCGAAACTAATACGGCTGATTATGTCCCGTGTGGTCACCTGGCCGATGCTTACGGCCGAATCCGGCATCGACCATTATTATAAGGACATCCAGCGGTTCCCGATATTGGACCCGCAGGAAGAATACATGCTGGCCAAGCGCTGGCGTGAGGCCGGTGATCGCGACGCCGCTCACCGGCTCATCATTAGCCATTTGCGGCTGGTCGCTAAGATCGCCAGGGGCTATGGCGGATACGGTCTGCAGATCGCTGACCTGATCTCGGAAGGCCA
>JBKPIZ010000326.1:0-5786 GCA_046730495.1 Pseudomonadota bacterium | reverse complement strand
GGCCCGGCCCAAAGCCGCCCGAATCGCGCGCTGCCCCGCCACGAGCCAAGCCTGCGTGTGCAGCCGCGGGCGAACGTGCACGTGGATTGCGGACAGCGAGGTTCTGCGCACCGGGTTGGGTCTGCGTTTTGCCGGGAATTTTGCCAGGACCTTTGCCATAAGCTGCCGCGAAGTTCCCAAGCGCAATTTTTTTCAACCCGAACTGACTATCGTTCTAACCTTCTGCGTCCTAACGTTTTGTGGTCGCATGATCTTTTCAGAAAACCGGTTTCCCCTTTTCCGGATCATGCTCTAGTATCCGCGACCCTTGTACTCGCGCGCCAAGCGGCGCGCCAAAGCGGCGGGTGAGCTCTCATTGAATGCCGAATACGCGTAAGATTCTCATTGTCGATGACGACCCCGAACTGCGGGACGGGCTGACCGAACAGCTCTCGCTGCACGAGGAATTCGAGGCCGTCGGGGCCGAAAACGGCAGCAAAGGCGTGCAAGCCGCCAAAGCCGGACAGATCGACCTCGTCATCATGGATGTGGGGCTGCCGGACATCGACGGCCGCGAAGCCGTGCGCATCTTGCGCAAGAACGGTTTTAAAGCGCCGATCATCATGCTCACTGGCCACGATACCGATTCCGACACCATTCTCGGGCTCGAATCCGGCGCGAACGATTACGTTACCAAGCCGTTCAGATTCGCGGTGTTGCTGGCGCGCATTCGCGCCCAGTTGCGCCAGCACGAGGCCAGCGAGGACGCGGTCTTCACCATCGGGCCCTACACGTTTCGTCCCAGTTCCAAACTCCTGCTCAATCCCCAGGGCAACAAGGTGCGCCTGACGGAGAAGGAGACCTCGATCTTGCGCTATCTCTATCGCGCCGGACAGCGGCCGGTCTCGCGCGAGACGCTGCTGCAAGAGGTATGGGGTTATAATTCCGGAGTCACCACGCACACCTTGGAAACGCATATTTATCGGTTGCGGCAGAAGATCGAAAAGGACGCCGCCGCGCCCGCGATTCTGGTCACCGAAGCCGGCGGCTATAAATTGGTGCCGTGACCGCGGATTGACATGAGTATCGACGACGACATCGCATTCCTGGAACGGGTGCCGATGCTGGCTCAGCTGGGCGAGAATGCGCTACGCATTCTTGCGATCGGCGCCGAGAGCTTTTCCGTCAGCGAGGGCGAAACACTCTTTGCGCCGAGCGAAAGCGCCGATTGCGCTTACGTGGTCCAGCACGGTTCATTTGTCGTGACGCCGGAAGCGGCGAATGGAATCGAAAACATCGCCGAGCCTGGAAGCCTGCTCAGCGAATCTGCGCTGCTTGTCGAAACGCCGCGACGCGCGACGGCGACCGCGCGGCAAGATTCCGTTGTGCTGCGGATCTCGCGCGCCATGTTCCTGAAAACGCTGGAAAGCAACCCGCAAGCGGCGCAACGGCTGCGCACATTATTCGCATCGCGCGCGGATCAATTGGCGCGCGACTTCGAGCAAGTTCACGCCATTCTGGCGCGCGGCACCGGACCGCAATAGCGCTCCCGCTACACTTCCAGGCTCGCCGTGACCGGCACGTGATCGGACGGCCGCGCGGCGGCGCGATAATGCTTGGCAACCGCGATTGCGGCGACGCGGTCGGCGAGCATCGGCGAAGTCCAGATATGATCGAGGCGGCGGCCTTTATCGGCCGTGGCCCAGTCCGGCGAACGATAACTCCACCAGGTGTAGAGCTTGGCCGGTTCGGGCGTGAACTGGCGCATACTGTCGACCCAGTCTCCGGCTTTCTGCACGCCCACAAGCTTTTCGCATTCGATCGGCGTATGGGAAACGACGCGCAGCATCTGTTTGTGGCTCCAGACGTCGTGTTCGAGCGGCGCGACATTGAGATCGCCGACCAGAATTGCGCGCTCGGACCCTTTTGGGCGTAAGCGCGTGCTGTCGCGCATTTCGTCGAGGAACCCGAGCTTGTGGGCGAATTTCGTATTGGCTTGTGGATCGGGAATGTCGCCGCCGGCGGGTACGTAAAAATTATGGACCGTAATGGGATCGCGCAGGCCGGCGCGCTCGCCGAATTCGGCGGCGACGTGACGGCAATCGGCCTTGCCGCAGAACGTCTGGATCTCGAACCGCTCGAACGGCAGCCGGGAGAGAACGACCACGCCGTGATAGCCCTTTTGGCCGTTGAGCGCGGCATAGTCATAACCAAGGCGCTTGAGCCGCTTGAGCGGAAATTTGTCGTCCGGACATTTGGTTTCCTGCAGGCACAAAATGTCGGGACGCACCGCCTTGATGAAGCGCGCCACCAGATTGATGCGCAGCCGGACGGAATTGATGTTCCAGCTTGTGATGGTCAGCTTCACAGGGATCAGGGATCAGATAATCAGGAATCAGGTCACAGTGAGAAATAGACAAGCATTGGCCAAAAACAAGCCGCGAGACCGCGCAATCCACTGTTACCTGATATCTGGAGCCTGATATCTGGAGCCTGATTCCTGACTACTGCACCCCCGTCTGTTCGCGCTGGTAATTGATGACGAACAGATTCGGATCGGGCTTCTTGGTCGAATCGAGATTGTAAACCGCGACGGTGGTGTCGAAGCCTTGCGGATCGGTCACCGTCCATTGCTTGAGCGTCAGGTCCTTGGCGTCGAACATGATCATCAGACGATCGGTGCCGACAAAAAGCTGTTTCTGCTCGATCACCACGGTTGCAAAACTATCGTCGGCACTCACGCTGACCACCTCGGTATCGCGCAACAGATTGATCCGCTCGGCCAACAGATAGCGCAGCGGCGTCTGCGACAGCGGATAGAGATCCTGGGTGGCGAGCTTGCGGTCGCGCACCACGACCGAAGAGCCGTCGGAAATAATGTCGATCGGACTCGGCGGATTGTATTGAAAGCGCACGCGCCCGGGCTTCTGCAGATAGAACATGCCTTCGGTGCGTCCGCCGTCGGGACCGACCTGGACGAATTTGCCAACCATGGTCTGCACGCTCGAAAGGTAATTGCTGATCCGGTCGAGCAGCGCACGCTGCTTGGCATCAAACGGCGACGGCGGTTCCGGAGCAGCAGGCGCGGTCGATGACTTGTTGCCGAACAGCGCCGAGAACGGAAACAGGCCCGGCGTCTGCCGCGTCTCGGTTGCGGCCTTGTCGCTGGCAGCCTTGTCGTTAGCAGTCTTGTCGGCTGCCGCCTTGTCATTCGCAGCCTTGTCGTTAGCCGGTTTGGCTGCCGCCGCAGCCGGCGGAGTTCCGGTTTTCGGTAACGGCGCGGGAACCGGCAGCGGCACATTTTGGCTCACCGCCGGATCGGCCATAGCCAAGCTCGTGGCAACGATCGCCACCACAACCGCGGCGACGATAACGCAGCCCAGGCCGAGCACGATTCGGCAAAAGATCGGCGCAATCGCGATCAGGCCAGACTTCGCCAGGCGCTTTGGCGCCATGATCCCCTCTCCCGCCGATGCGCTGTCTACGCACGCCCCGTTACGCATGCCCGCCAGAAACGAACTTGGCTAAATGCGCGTTATGGCAAATTCGCGACTGAACTGTTTCGAATTGAGCACTAAAAACCGGCCCTCAATAAGCATCCTCGTCGGCGGCTTCAACCAGGATTTCCCGCTTACCGGCATGATTCGGCTGGCCGACAATGCCTTCCTCCTCCATGCGTTCCATCAGCGAGGCGGCACGGTTGTAGCCAATCTGCAGACGCCGCTGAATATAGCTGGTCGAAGCCTTGCGGTCGCGCGTCACGATCGCCACCGCCTGTTGATAAAGGTCGCCGCCTTCGCCGCCGCCCATCGCGGTCGAATCGAAGATCGGATTGCCGTCTTCGTCCTGCGGATCTTCGGCGGTCACCGCTTCGAGATATTCCGGCACGCCTTGCGACTTCAAATGGCGCACTACCCGTTCGACCTCCTCGTCGGACACGAACGGCCCGTGCACGCGGCTGATGCGGCCGCCACCGACCATGTAGAGCATGTCGCCCTGGCCGAGGAGCTGCTCGGCGCCTTGTTCGCCAAGGATGGTCCGGCTGTCGATCTTTGACGTGACCTGGAACGATATACGGGTCGGGAAATTGGCCTTGATCGTGCCGGTGATGACGTCGACCGAGGGGCGCTGCGTGGCGAGGATCACATGCAACCCGGCGGCGCGCGCCATTTGCGCCAGCCGCTGCACCGCGCCTTCGATGTCCTTGCCGGCGACCATCATCAGGTCGGCCATTTCGTCGACGATGACGACGATATAGGGCAGCGGTTCGAGATCGAGCTCCTCGTTCTCGTAGATCGCCTCGCCGCTTTCGCGATCGTAGCCGGTATGCACCGTGCGGCTGAGTTTTTCGCCTTTGCTTTTGGCCTCGGCGAGCCGCGCATTGTAACTGTCGATGTTGCGCACCCCGAGCTTCGACATTTTCTTATAACGCTCTTCCATCTCGCGCACCGCCCATTTGAGCGCCACCACCGCCTTTTTCGGATCGGTGACCACTGGCGTGAGCAGATGCGGGATGCCGTCATAGACGGAGAGTTCGAGCATTTTCGGATCGACCATGATCAACCGGCATTGATCCGGGCGCAGCCGGTAGACCAGGCTCAAGATCATGGTGTTGATGGCGACCGACTTGCCGGAGCCGGTGGTGCCGGCGATCAAGAGATGCGGCATGCGTTGCAGATCGACCAGCACGGCCTCGCCGCCGATCGCCTTGCCGAGGCAGAGCGGCAGCCGCGCCGCGGTCTCGGCATAATCGCGCGACGACAAAAGTTCGCGTAAGTAGACCCGTTCGCGCGTCGGATTGGGCAGTTCAATGCCGATGGCGTTTCTGCCGGACACCACCGCGACGCGCGCCGACAGTGCGCTCATCGAGCGGGCGATATCGTCGGCGAGGCTGATGACACGAGACGACTTTATTCCCGGCGCCGGTTCGAGTTCGTAGAGGGTCACCACGGGGCCCGGCCGCGCGTTGATGATTTCGCCGCGCACGCCGAAATCGGCCAGCACGCCTTCGAGCGCGACGGCGTTTTCCTGCAGGATTTCGCTCGACATGGTGGCGCGGCCGACCCGGCTCGGGGGATTGAGGAATTCGAGCGCCGGAAGCACATAGCCGCCGCTGGAACGCCGCGCCCGCGGGCGCGGCTTGCGCACCGGCGCCGGCTCGTCGTCCTCCTCGTCATCGGCCTGTTCGTGGCTGTCGGCATCGGCGGCCGCGCCGAAGCGCGGTTCGATTCGTCCGCGCAGGACGGCTTCGGGAGACGGCATTGGCCGGCGCTTGCAGCCACCGAACAGTCGCGCCAAACGCGCCCGCAGGCTCAACAGCGAATGCGTGAGCCAACCGAGCGAGATCCAGCCGCGATCGCGATCGTCCTCACTTTGCTCCGCCGGTTCGTCGTCGTCCTCCGCATCGTCATCGGCTTCCGCATCGCGCCACAGCAGGCCAGAGCCGGCGGCGATTGCGATGGCAGCCGCGGCGCCGAGCACGACGCCGGCAATCACGCTGTTGCCGCCGCGAACCGGCACATGGAACAAGAGCACCGGCAGCCGCAGGATCGCGTCGCCGATCACGCCGCCAAGTCCGCACGGCAGCGGCCAATGCGCGCCGCGCGGCAGGCACGAGGCCAAGGCGGCGGCAAGCACGGCGCCCACCGGCCACAACATCACGCGCAGCCGCTCGCGCCCCATGGCGCGGTGCCCCAACAGGCGATAGCCCCAAATGGCGACCGGCAAAATCAAGGCCAGCGCGCCCAGCCCCAACAGCTGCATCATCAGATCGGCGGCGACCGCGCCCGGCCAGCCCATCCAATTGC
>JBKPIZ010000325.1:0-2958 GCA_046730495.1 Pseudomonadota bacterium | reverse complement strand
GTCCAAGCTGGCGGTCGTAGCGGCGCTGGCGCCCGCGTGCGCCGACAAATTCCGCGCACAACCTGATGCCGCGGCGAAGACTATTGCGCTTTCGAAGGTCGACGCGTGGAACCGCACGAAAGATTTCCCCAAGGAGTTCGTGACGCTGCCGGGTGAAACGTACCCGAACTCAGCCCTTGTGGACGCCTGCTACGCGCTGTTGATGGCACCGAAGCAAGCTACGGCCCAGTGAGGTAGGCGGCGGAAGGAAATTATGACTATTAATTTTCTTCCTGTCACGGACCCTTCGGCGGTGGCCATTTCGGCGCTCAAACTTGCACAGCTTTCACTTTTCGATGGGAGCCGGCGCGTCATCTAAGCTCGCGAAGGAGGCGCGGGAGGCCGACTGCGATGATTGCGTCCTGAAGCCGCGTGGCGCCTCGGCGGACCAAACGCCGCCCCAAAGCCTTTTCCACGAGAATTGACTGGTCATTGCGAGCGAAGCGAAGCAATCCAGACGACGCAAGAAAGCTGGATTGCTTCGTCGCTTCGCTCCTCGCAATGACAAGGATTCACGCCGACGTCTGCACTTTGAGCCCGAGTTCGGAGATCATGCGCTCGCGCATGATGAATTTCTGGATCTTGCCGGTCACGGTCATCGGGAATTCGTCGACGAATTTGATGTAGCGCGGCACCTTGTAGTGCGCGATCTGATCGCGGCAGAAGGCGCGGATTTCGTCCTCGCTTGCGCTCACGCCGGGGCGCAGCTTGACCCAGGCGCAAATCTCCTCGCCGTAGCGATCGTCCGGCACGCCGATCACTTGCACGTCCTGGATCTTCGGATGGCGATAGAGGAATTCCTCGATCTCGCGCGGATAGACGTTTTCGCCGCCGCGGATGACCATGTCCTTGATGCGACCGACAATGTTGCAATAGCCCTCGGCGTCGATGGTGGCGAGATCGCCAGTATGCATCCAGCGCGCCGCATCGATCGCCTCGCGGGTGCGCGGCTCGTCGTCCCAATAGCCGAGCATCACGCAATAGCCGCGCGTCAGCAGCTCGCCCGGCGTGCCGGTTGGCACGATGCGCCCCTCGCGATCGACGACCTTCACCTCGATATGCGGCTGGATGCGCCCGACTGTCGAAACGCGGCGCTCCAGCGGATCGGTGGTCGAGCTCTGGAAACTGACCGGGCTCGTTTCGGTCATGCCATAGGCGATGGTGATTTCCCGTAAATTCATTTTGGCGACCGCGCGCTTCATTACCTCGATCGGACATGGCGAGCCGGCCATGATTCCGGTGCGCAAGCAGGAAAGATCAAATTTTTCGAATTCGGGATGATCGAGCTGTGCGATGAACATCGTCGGCACGCCATGCAGCGCCGTACAGTGCTCCTCGCTCACGGTTTGTAGCGTGGCGAGCGGATCGAAACCTTCGCCAGGGAACACCATGCAGGCGCCATGGGTCACCGCGGCGAGATTGCCGAGCACCATGCCGAAGCAATGGTAGAGCGGCACCGGAATGCACAGCCGGTCCTCGGGCGTGAGCCGCATCG
Organism: Pseudomonadota bacterium; assembly: GCA_046730495.1. Classification (GTDB taxonomy): domain Bacteria; phylum Pseudomonadota; class Alphaproteobacteria; order Rhizobiales; family Xanthobacteraceae; genus BOG-931. Next base: position 1,424 of record JBKPIZ010000325.1, on the reverse strand, counting down.
CTTCGCCGATGAAGAAGCCATTGTTAAGAATATTGTGATGCGACAGCGTCGCGCCTTTTGGAAAGCCGGTGGTTCCCGAAGTGAATTGGATATTGATCGGCTCATCGAATTGCAGTTGCGGGCCTAACGCGGCGATGCGCTCGGCTTCCGCCGCGCCGCCGCGCGCCATGATCTCAGAGAAGCGAAAGGTCCCGGGGTGCCAAGCGTCACCGATGAGAATGACCGAGCGCAGCGACGGCAGGCGTTTTGATTGAAGTTCACCGGGCTGCGCCTGACCGAGTTCCGGCGCCAATTCGCGCAGTATGCCGATATAGTCCGAGGTCTTAAAGCGCTCGGCGAGAATGAGCGCCTTGCAGCCGACCTTGCCCAGCGCATATTCAAGTTCGGCGATCCGGTAAGCGGGATTGATGTTGACCAGGATCAGCCCGGCTTTGGCAGTGGCGAATTGGGTCAACACCCATTCGCTGTTGTTCGGCGACCAGATGCCGATGCGATCGCCGGGACTAAGACCAAGTGTCAGCAGCCCGGCCGCGAGCTTGTCGACGGCTTGCTGAAGTTCCCCATAGCTGAAACGGACCTTCTGATGCCGCACCATCAGCGCCGGGCGCGATGGCCATTTGGCGCAGGCTTCATCGAAAAATTGGCCGACGGTTTTGCCGATCAGCGTCCGATCGCTGGCGCCATGAACATAGCTGAGCTCAAGTCCGGCCATTGCCGTTCCTCCCGTCATTTTGGCGCGATTATAGCGCGCAAGGGGGGCCGCCGCGCCAGATGCAAGCGGGCCGCCGCCGGGCAATGCGACGAAAACGCCAGCCTCACCCCGTCTTTGTGGGCGTGACCCCGTTTGCTAAAGTGCATAAATCAAGCCCAAACGCTCGACGAGGACGTTTCGCCGGCATGACCACGGAGCTTTCAGTCTCGCTTTGGCGCGGTGCGCGGAACGGCCGCTACGAGACCTATCGCGTGCCGCAGCGCCAAAGCCAGACCGTGCTCGACGTCGTCACTTTCGTGCAGCGGCATATCGATCCGACCTTGTCGTACCGTTTCGCCTGCCGGGTCGGGGTCTGCGGCTCATGCGCGATGACGGTGAATGGTAAGCCGCGCTGGACCTGCCGCACCCATGTCGCCAAGGTCGTAGGCGGCGGCAAACTTGAAATTGGTCCGCTCGAAAATTTGCCGGTGATCAAGGATCTCGCCACCGACATGCAGCCGTTTTTTGAGAAATGGCGGCAGGCGAAAGGCGCCTTTGCGCCGACCAAAACGCGGCACGACGCGATCGCGCGGATCGAGCCGGACATGCCGGCGCGGAAAGCCGTCGACGCGGCCATCGAATGCATCAATTGCGGCGTGTGCTATGCGGCCTGCGATACGGTGCGCTGGAATGACGATTATCTCGGGCCGGCCGCCCTGACCCGGGCCTGGAC
>JBKPIZ010000324.1:0-4432 GCA_046730495.1 Pseudomonadota bacterium | reverse complement strand
ATCGGCAGCTGCGGTTGCGCGCCCGTGTCGGTTCTCTTCCGTGCCGATCGCATCCAAGCGCCGCCTCTGCTGGTCGCTCAGCGAATCGTATAAGCCTGCGAGCGGCGGCCGCACGATTTGGATCGCCTTTCTCATCGCCTCGAGACGCGTTTCGACAGCATCGAGCCGCGCAAGCGGCGTCAGCGGAGGTTCGCTGGGACAGGAGGCGCTAAGAACATTGCTCGCTTTCGATGTGGCGTCGTTAAGTTCATCGAGGGCCGCGATTGCGTCGCCGGTCGGTTGGATCGCGTGTCGAATCCGGTCGATCGGGAAACTGGTCACCCCGGGGGCGAACCCGCCGCAGCTCTGGGTCACGTCACCCGCGATCTGATTCGACGGCTCAGTACGGCGGGCGTATCTGTTGCTCTCGGCGTAACCGTAAATGTTGCCCGTACCGCCGTAGCCGTAAGCTGGCGCATAGGGGCCATAGTCATAGGCGAAGGCGGTGCCGTAGGACCAGAACGGGTAGCAGTACGCGTACGGCCAAAACGCACAGGACAAGACATCTCCTAAGAGAAACGGCCAGAACACCGGTCCGACCCAGCCTCCCCAACCTCCCCAGCCGCCACCCCAGCCGCCCCAGCCGGCCCCTCCAACCCGGGCAAAATGATTCCAGCTGGGCCGGTTGCCGAACGCGTTGTGATTGAAATGATTTCGACCGAGCTGGTGCCCGCTCGCAAACCGGTTGTTTCGACCGATGTGGCTCTCACTGAAATGAGCGGCGCCATGGTGGGCGCCGGCAAAATGACGTCCGCTGATGTGACCACCCCCGAAGTGTCTACCGCCATGGCCACCGCCGCCCCAGTGTCCACCACCATGACCGCCTCCGCCGTGGCCACCGACATGACCACCACCACCACCGTGACCACCACCCTTGCTCCATGAAGCGTCGGTCGCCAAAGTCAGCGCCCCAAGCGCAACGACCATCACCAAAATCCGAGCGAGTTTAGATTTCATCGTGACCTCCCCGCCAACACACCGTCGGAAGCGTCAATTCGAAAAACGTTGAAATTGCAATATCGTTGCAATCCCACGCCATTTAGTTCGACCTGGAACGAAGCTTGCTGGTAGCAACACTGATTTCCGCAGGCGCGCCAATGGTACTTCTGCTAGAGGTTTTGCGGATGCGATATCGCTGTCCGGCTGTCATGGTTAGTCCGATAACAACGGCCGATTCGTGCTCACCAATCTAAGCGCATTTTGCCATGCCCAGTGGAGGGAGGGGGACCATTTTTTCTTTGCTGACCGGCGCGCGTGATGTCCGCTCTTCCCTCAAAAGCGGATATTGCCGGGCGACGGCGGGAATTCCGCTTTGTGCCATTTCCGGACCAAGTGCATCGCAGCAAAGTAACGAGCTATTCGATCACCTCGTCGGCGCGAGCAGTGAGGGTGGTACGGTGATGCCGAGCGCACTGGCGGTCTTGAGATTGATGACAAGCTCATATTTTGTCGGCTCTTGCACCGGCAGCTCGGCGGCCTTCTCGCCCTCGAGGATGCGATCGACGTAACCTGCAGCGCGTTTGTACTGTCCAATAATGTCGGTTGCGTAGCTCATCAGGCCGCCGTGAGCCACAAAAACCCGATAGGCGCAAACCACCGGCAGTCGAAACTGTGTTGCAAGTTTGATGATCAGGTCCTTGCGTTCATCCGGCAGCAAAGAGTCGCTAGTTCATCTTCACGATCTGCGGCGCGCGCCATTTTGAGCTAAATTGCGCGCATGCAATACATGGCGCTCACGAAGCTGCTGATTCTGCTGTCGTTTGCGAACGGCTCACCAGTTATCGCCAAACTGGTTCTGGGCGAGACCTATGCGATGCCGATCGATGGCAACGTTCGATTTTTCGACGGCCGACCTCTGTTAGGGCCGTCCAAGACCATTCGTGGGGTCTTGGTCTCGTTGCTGGTGACGGCATTCGCTGCGCCGCTGATCGGCCTTCAATTCAAGATTGGACTGTTGGTGGCCGCTACCGCCATGGCCGGCGACCTGCTGTCGAGCTTCTTGAAGCGCCGGTTCGATCTCGCGCCTAGTACTAAGGCGACCGGGCTCGATCAGATTCCGGAAGCGCTCTTTCCGTTGCTCGCCTGCCGTTATGCGCTTTCATTAACGGCGATCGATATCGCGACCGGATGCATAATCTTTTTCATTGGCGCAGTGCTGTTCTCACGTCTTTTCTTCCGGCTGGGGTTGCGCGACCGCCCTTATTGAGCTTCCGCAACACAGACGATGCAATGTGATCTCCGGAAGGCAATTGATACGCACTGTCACGATCGAGGATCCGACGCCTACCGAGGTGTAACCGGCCATCTCGTGATATGTCCATGCGCCCGCTCCGAACTTGCGCGGCAGAACCGAATCGAGCGTGACAGGAATCGATCCGGGGAGACAAATTTGCCCACCGTGGGTGTGGCCGCTCAATAGCAAGTCGAAGCCAGCATGCGCCGCCTGCCGATAAATTTCAGGCGTGTGCGATAGTAGGATCGAAAATGCTTGATGCGGAATGCCGGAAGCGGCCTTTTCGATGTTACCGACTCGGAAGTAATGGGCATCATCAATACCAGCCACATAGATGCTCGCGCCCGCACGCGTAATTGAGTCAAATTCATTGAGCAGCAGGCGAATCCCCATCGCTTCGAGATCAGGGACCATGCGGATGCTGTCGTGATCGCCGAGCACACCGTAGACTGGCGACTTGATGCGCGCTAACGCCGGCCGCATACACGCAAGCGCGTCGCCAAACTGTCCGAACGACGCCCCGCGATAATCACCGGTAAGAACGCACAGGTCGTAGCTCAAACCGGGAAGGATCTCTTCCAACCGCCGCATCGCGCCGTCATTCATGTCGGCATGAAAATCGCTGATGTGAAGCAGCGTAAAACCGTCGAACTCGGGCGGCAGCGTCCTGAAGTGGATATCGTTGTGTCTGACCTGCACGCGCGCAGTATTGCGCCGCCCGCGCCAATACATTCCGGTCAGCTTGAGCAGTATGCGAATGACGGAATGAATTGGATACCAGTTCCCGATATGGAAGAAATTGAATAATCCCTGGCCGAAAACCTGAGCCTCGCGGTCTGTCTCAATTTTCAGACGCTGCCTCGCATATACGCGCCCACCTAGCCGCTGCTCTAGCTTACTCAAGACGGGTTCGGTCATTGTAAACCGCCGATCGCAATCGGCATTTTCGTTTCATACCGGAGGCAAAGCCGAACAGAGCGCACGCGGCGACCAAATATGGCTGCAACAGTATGCCAGATCGATCACAGTGATAGAACGAATTACATACGGCTGCGTAATTCTCAGAACCCGATATCCCCGAATGTCCGCTTTGGGTCAAAAGCGGACATTGACGCGCACCCAGCCGACGTCCGCTTTACCCCCGAAAGCAGACATTGCCAGGAAACGTCACTCGTCACGTTGTCACAACCCGGGAGGAATATTCCTCACAAAGCCATCGAGCTTTTTCTCAAGCCACGCTAGATCATCGGCAGCTCGCGCATTTGCGGCGTTGGTTGACGACATGCGCACCAAAACTGACCAAATTCGCGCTGCCTGGGGCAGTGGTAACCGGATCGGTGCGTTGCGCGTTGCGGCACGGTTCTTTGATCGGTCCACGGCGACGAAGACATTTCAGCGCGGCATGGACGCGAACAATCATCCCGGCTTCTACCGTCAGCTCGGCAAAGAACCGCAAGAATTAGTGGCGGCCGCGCTTAGGTTGCTGCAGAAGCGGTTTGATCTGCGTTGATCCTCAGTCATCGTGATCACCGCGCCGCTCACTTTAGCCCGACACAGCTGTCGTGCTCAATTTTGCCGTTGCCTTTTGTCGCCATTTTCGTGGCTCGACATTAGCGTTTTTCAGCCCAAGCTCGTACCGCTGGACCAATACCTGGCGCACTGTCGGTCAGGACAAGCCCGACATGGGGCATTGCGCCGGCAAAACCGCCGCTGAACGGCATGGTGATCGTGACGTGCGCCACGGCTAACGCAAGGCATGGCCGAATATTCCTAGGATACAAGAACTTGGAAATATCTTGACGGTGGTGAGCGATCATCCTGCCGATGCCACGAACCAGGGCCTCACTTTCCGCGCGCTGTTCAATGCGGATGCCGCGCAGTCGGCTTGTCGCTGGCTGCCGTCTTTGGCCTGCTGCCAAGCAGCAAACCGCGCTGCTCGTCAATTGTCGGCCGACAAACGGCATCGGCAGCGGGACGGCGCCCGTCCTAGCCCCAAGGTGAACTTTACGATGTCAAACAGCGGCCAATTACGGTCGGCTCTTTTGCTTATATACGCCGCGCTCCTGCTCTTGATTTTTAGCTTTGTTTGTGACGGGCAGGTCTAGCGCTGTCGCAAGCGCGGCCTGATGCGGAAGCAGCAAGAAGAACCTGGAAGTGCGA
>JBKPIZ010000323.1:0-1654 GCA_046730495.1 Pseudomonadota bacterium | reverse complement strand
GTGCGCAGTCGAGCGGCCTTCTCCGTGTGCCTCCTGGGCCGCTATTGGGCTGGCGACATTGCGGGGGGTTGAGCTTGTCGTAATCCGCCGAAATCAGGGATGCCTTACTTGGTTGTTACGGTTTCGCCTGAAGGCGTCACTGCAACTGCAGTCGATACAAAAAAAGAAGCAAGAGTTCTTGCCTCAAAGAAGACAATGAAGGTGGAATTCAAAGAGGATTTGGGCGGGAAGCAGGCCAACTGAGAAGAAGACAGTTTTCACCCCAACGGGCCGCTACAGCTCTCCAGGGCGGCCCCCGTAAGGGGTGACGATTCCGATTGCCTAGCGTGTCAAATCCACAGTGCAGTTGGCGCCGGATTCCGTCACCTCGCCCGCCGGCTTGCCTCGTACAGGAACCACACGCGCCGCTCGGCCTGATCGATCCACACTTCGAGCAGGCTTGTCGTCCCCACGTCGTTCTCTTCGTCGCACAAATCATGCGCCTCGCGCATGCTCGCGATCAGCGCCTGGTTGTCGCTCCTGAGCTCAGCCAGCATGTCGAGCGGATCGACATAGTCGGCGTCGTTGTCGGGAATGCGTTGAAGCCGCGCGATATTGCCGATCGAATGAAGCGCGATGCCTCCAAGCTTACGCACCCGCTCGGCGATGTCATCGGTTATGGCGAAGATTTGATCCCCCTGCTCGTCGAGAAGGAGATGATAGTCGCGGAAATGCGGTCCGCTGACATGCCAATGGAAATTCTTGGTCTTGAGGTAAAGGGCAAAGACATCGGCAAGGAGCGCATTGAGCGCGCCGGTGATGTCGCGGCGGGCATTGTCGCCGAGGCCGGTCGGCGTCTGTAGCGGCGCCTTGCGGCGTTCCTTGACGGTTGCTTCCTTGTTTATGGGCGGTACTCCTCGTGCAGACAACAACTCGTATATATAGCGGCGAGTTGCCAAGGGGTTTATTGACACCACTGATGTGAAATTTCGGCGTCGGGCTTGGAACGCGAGCGGGGTAAAACCGGTGTGACATTAGCGAACAGCGGGGAGTGGAAGCATGTTTATCGCCATGAATCGTTTCAAAGTGCGGAAAGGGTCGCAGCACGATTTCGAGCAGGTCTGGCTCTCGCGCGAGACGCATCTCGAAAACGTGCCAGGCTTCATTGTCTTCCACCTTTTGAAGGGCCCCGAGCGCGAGGACCACGTGCTCTATGCCTCGCATTCATTGTGGCGATCTGAAAAGCATTTCTCCGAGTGGACGCGGTCGGAGGCATTCCGCAAGGCCCATGAAAGCGCCGGTGTCAACAAACCGCTTTATCTCGGACATCCTGAATTCGAAGGCTTTACAATTCTGCAAGAGGTCAAGGCCCACGCCGAAGGACGCAGCGGGATAAGTGGGGGCTATCGTTGATACAAAACCCGCGCGGCTCTCGCCCCACTTTCCCCAGCTCCCTCTCTGGTGGGTAATTTCCAGTCCGGGCGGATGAAGTGGCAGGTATAGCCGTGTGGAATACGTTGCAAATAATCCTGGTGTTCGGGCTCAGCCTCCCAGAATGCACCGGCCGGCGAGACTTCCGTAACGATCTTGCCTGGCCAAAGTCCAGACGCTTCAACGTCGGCGATCGTCTCTTCTGCTAAGCGCTTCTGTTCGGGGCCGGTATAAAAGATCGCCG
>JBKPIZ010000322.1:0-5008 GCA_046730495.1 Pseudomonadota bacterium | reverse complement strand
CTCAATGGCCGGCCGAAGGCCGAGCGCGCCGAGCGCGTCGCCGCGGCGCTGCGCCGCGTCGGCCTTGTCGACAAGGCCGCGGTATGGCCGCGCGAATTGTCGGGCGGCCAGGCGCAGCGCGTCGCCCTCCCGCGGGCCTTGGTGCCGCGGCCGGAAGTGCTCTTGCTCGACGAGCCGTTTTCGGCGCTGGACGCTTTTACCCGCACCGATCTGCAGGATCATCTGCTCGATCTGTGGGCCGACGCCAAGCCGACTTTGATTGTGGTCACCCATGACGTCGATGAGGCGATCGTGCTCGCCGATCGCATCATGGTGATGTGTCCGCGGCCCGGCCGCATTTTCGATGAGATCGGCGTCGATCTGCCGCGGCCGCGCGATCGCCAGTCGGCGGCGTTCGATTTCGTCAAGCGCCGTGTCTTGGCCGCGCTCGACCGCTCGCTCAACCGCGCGCCGGCCGGCGCCGACGATGAGCAGAAGGCGGAAGCCGGCGCGGCGATGTGGTGGTGACAAGGATCAGAAATCAGGTATCAGGTATCAGCCATTCTCTGATTCCTGATTCCTGAAAGGACTGAAAAATGGATTCCGCTGCGTTGCGCGCGCTGCAAGCGCCGATCAAGGAACGCTACAAGGCCGATCCCAAAGCCGGCCTGATCACGCTGAAAGCCAAAGGCGCGCTCGACGACGCCAATATCGCCTGCAAGGTCGAGACCGGGCGTGCGCTCGCGGTCGCCGGGCTGCATCCGGCAACCGGCGGCTCCGGCCTGGAATTATGTTCCGGCGACATGTTGCTCGAAGCTCTGGTCGCCTGCGCCGGGGTGACGCTCAAAGCGGTTGCCACCGCGCTCGACATTCCGCTTCGCGCCGGAACGGTGTCGGCGGAAGGCGATCTCGATTTTCGCGGCACGCTCGGTGTCGCCAAAGACGCGCCGGTCGGCTTTGCTCAGATCCGGCTGCGCTTCGACCTCGATACCGACGCGGCGGCCGATAAGCTCGATCAGCTGCTCAAGCTCACGGAAAGATATTGCGTGGTCTATCAGACCATCCGCAGCGGCCCGCCGGTTGAGATTAAGCTGCAGCGGCGGTGACTAACGGTTATTCCGGGGCGCGCCGCAAGGCGCAAACCCGCAATCCATAGTCACGGTCTGCATCGCCATTTCTCCAACAGTGGTTATGGATTGCGGCTCTCGCTTCGCTCGGCCGGAATGACGGGCTAATACTTTCACATGCCCTTCGACCTGACATTCTGGCTCGAACTGGTTTTCAAGATGGCGATGACGGCGGCCGTCGTCGTCTTCATTTCGATCGTGGTCGAGCGCTCCGGCCCTTTCATCGGCGCGATGGTCGCGGCGCTGCCGACCGCCGCCGGCGCCGCTTACGTCATCCTTGCCATCGAACATTTGCCTGGTTTCATCGCGGCGAGCGCGGTCGGCAGCATGGCGATTGGCGCCGCGGTCGCAATCTTCGCCGCCGTCTATGCCGTGCTGGCGCAGCGTCATGGTCTTGTGCCCAGCCTCGGCGTGTCTTTGCTCGTCTGGTTTGCCTGCGCCGCCTTGCTGCGGCAATTCGATTGGACGCCGTTGAGCGCGGTCGTGCTCAACGCGGCGGTGTACGCCATCACCATTCCGCTGAGCTGGCCCTATCGGAGTTCGGCGCCACCGCGGAAATTCCTGCGCACGCGTTACGACATTCCGCTGCGCGCGCTCGCCGCCGCGACCGTCGTCGTGATCGTGACCACGGCGAGCCATAGCATCGGCTCGTTCGCCTCGGGAATGTTCGCGCTGTTCCCGATCGTGTTTTGCAGCTCGATCGTTATTTTGCATCCGCGCGTTGGCGGGAAAGCAACCGCCAGCGTCATGGCGCATGCGCAGGTAGCGCTGATCGGGCTGACGCTGGCCTTTATGGCCGTGCACTATCTCGCCGAACCGCTCGGATCATGGTGGGCGCTACTGATCGGACTCTGTATCTCGATCGCATGGAGCGGCACGCTGATGCTGCTGCGGAGGAGCGGGCGGTGACCCAGCTCCGCTCATTCCCGCGCAAGCGGGAACCCAGATGCTGGGTCCCCGCTTTCGCGGGGACGAGTGGGTAGTGCAGCGGATGTTGTTTAACCCTTCCCCTTCGCCAGCTGCGCCTTGAGCGCATAGAGCGCTTCCAGCGCATCGCGCGGCGACATCTCGTCGGGATTGAGCGCGGCGAGCGCGTCCACCAAAGCCATGAGTGTCGAATCTTGCGCGGAATCCGTTTGCGGCGCCGCCAGCCGCGCGCTGGCAAACAGCGGCAGATCGTCGATCAAGCGGCGGGCTGGCGACACCCGGTCTTCGGCTTCGATCTGCGCCAGCACCACCTTGGCGCGCTCGATGACGCTTGCCGGCAGGCCGGCGAGCTTCGCCACGGCAATGCCGTAGGAGCGGTCGGCGGCGCCGGCGACGACTTCGTGCAGGAACACTACGTCGCCCTGCCATTCCTTCACGCGCATCGTGGCATTGTGGAGCCGCGGCAGCTTGGCGGCGAGCGCGGTCATTTCGTGGAAATGTGTGGCGAACAGAGCGCGGCAGCGGTTTTGTTCGTGTAAGTGCTCGATCGTGGCCCAGGCGATTGATAGTCCATCGAAGGTTGCGGTGCCGCGGCCGATCTCATCGAGGATCACAAGCGCGCGTTCGCCGGCCTGATTGAGGATGGCGGCGGTCTCGACCATTTCCACCATGAAGGTCGAATGGCCGCGGGCGAGATCGTCGGCGGCGCCGACGCGCGAGAACAGCCGATCGACCACGCCGATATGCGCGGCGCGCGCCGGCACGAAGCTGCCGGTCTGCGCCAAGATCGCAATCAATGCGTTCTGCCGCAGGAAGGTCGATTTTCCCGCCATGTTCGGCCCGGTCACGATCCAGATGCGGCCGGCATCGCCGTCAGGCGGCGGGGAAAGATCACAGTCATTCGCCACGAACGGTCCGCCGCCGGCCGCGAGCATCTGTTCGACGACGGGATGGCGTCCGCCCGCGATGGCAAAGGCGGGACTGTCGTCGACTTGCGGCCGCACATAATCGTGCTCGACCGCGAGCGTCGCCAGCGCGCACCCCACATCCAGCGCGGCGATCGCTTCGGCGGCGTCCTTGATCGTCGTGCTCGCCGCCGTCACGGCCGTCGTCATGCTTTCGAAGATTTCAAGCTCGATCGCCAGCGCGCGCTCCGCGGCAGTGGCGATTTTTGATTCGAGCTCGCCGAGCTCGGTGGTGGTGAAGCGGACCTGTCCGGCGGTGGTCTGGCGATGGATGAAGGTGGCGTTGAGCGGCGCGCTCATTAATTTCTCGCCGTGCTGCGCCGAAACGTCGACGAAATAACCAAGCACATTGTTGTGCCGGATCTTGAGCGCGCGGATGCCGGTCGCTTCGGCATAGCGCACCTGCAAGGCCGCGATGACGCGGCGGGATTCGTCGCGTAGCGCCCGCGCCTCGTCGAGCGCGGGCGCATAGCCGGCGCGAACAAAACCGCCATCGCGCCGCAAAGCCGGCAGCTCGTCGGCGAGGACTTTGTCCAGTTCCTGCGCCAGCGCGGCATCGGTCTGGCGCAAGGTTTGCGCCACTTGCGCGATGTCGCGCGGCAATTCGGGCAAACTTGAGAGCCGCGCGGCAAATTCCGCCGCGGCAAATATCCCGTCGCGGATGGCGGCAAGATCGCGCGGGCCGCCGCGGCCGACGACGATGCGCGACAAAGCGCGCGCCAGATCCGGCGCACTTTTCAGCCGCGCGCGGATGTCATTGCGTGTCGCCGCATCGGCGGCGAACACGGCAACCGAATCGAGCCGATGACCGATCTCGGCGGGATCGGTGAGCGGCGCCGCCAGCCGCTGCGCCAAGAGCCGCGACCCGGCCGCGGTGATGGTGCGGTCGATAGCGGCAAGCAGCGAGCCGCGGCGCTCGCCGGAAAGCGTGCGATGAAGTTCGAGATTGCTGCGGGTGGCGGCATCGAGCGCAAGCGTCGCGCCGGCGGCCTCGCGCAGCGGCGGCGCAATCGGTGGCCGTTTGCCGATTTGCGTGCGCTCGACATAGGTGACCGCCGCCGCGGCGGCGGCCATTTCGACGCGCGAAAACGTGCCGAATGCGGCGGTGGTCGCCACACCAAAGAACGCCGCAAGCCGGCGCTCTGCGGTCGCGCCGTCGAACACGTCACGGGTAAGCGGCGTCAAAGCGGGGAGGCCGCGCAATGTCGGGGTCAGCTCGGCATCGGCATAGATCGCATCTGAGACGATGATTTCGCCCGGCTCGATCCGGGCAATGGCGGCGGCGAGCGCGGCGCGGTCGCATTCGGCGACGCGAAATTCGCCGGTGGATATGTCAATCCAGGCTAGCGCGAAACGATCCTCGCCGGCCGAGGCGCGGCTTCTGGCGAGCGCGGCGAGATAATTGTTGCTTCTCGCGTCGAGGAGCGAATCTTCGGTCAGCGTTCCGGGCGTGACCAGCCGCACCACGTCGCGACGCACCACGCTCTTGCCGCCGCGTTTTCGCGCGGCTGCCGGATCTTCGAGCTGCTCGCACACCGCAACGCGATGGCCGAGCGCGATCAGCCGGTGCAGATATTCGTCGGCGCGCTCGACCGGCACCCCGCACATCGGAATGTCGGCGCCGAGATGCTTGCCGCGTTTGGTCAGCACGATGCCGAGCGCGCGCGAGGCGACTTCGGCATCGTCGAAGAACAATTCGTAGAAGTCGCCCATCCGGTAGAACAACAGGCAGTCCGGATTGGCGGCCTTGATCTCGATGTACTGCTCCATCATCGGTGTAACGCGGCCGACTTCGTCGGTCGCTATGGGCGTGACGCGCGCGGTCTCGTCGCCGGCTTTGCCGGCCGGCTCCGGAGTGTCAGCCGTGATGGTGCGTGCAGCGTCCATAGTGGGCGACGCTAGCAAATCCTGGCGCGTGATGCCCGGCTTTGCGCCGGGCATCCACGGATAAATGGAGTGGAACGCTGACTATTCTCCGTCACCCTGAGGCGCCCGCGCATAGCGCGGGCC
>JBKPIZ010000321.1:0-6458 GCA_046730495.1 Pseudomonadota bacterium | reverse complement strand
GCCGTAAATCGGGTAGGAGGCGCGCCATTTGGGATTGGGACTGCCGCGCGCCTCCGACACCATGGCCTGGGCGCGATTGACGTAACCGCTGGCCCCGTTGATATCGCCGAGCGAGACCAAGATCTGAGCGACGGCGCGCAGCGATGAGATGATGGTGCCGCGGCGCCCCGGCACGTCGCCTTCGCCGACCTGTTGTTGGAGGATTGCGATCGCGTCTCTGGGATTTCCGGTCGCCTGGTATTGCAACGCCACCAGTCGCCGGGTGCGCGCCAGAAAACGCAAATCCATTCCGTGTTTGGCGATGTCGAGCGCCTGCAAGCCGTCGGCGAGCGCCTCTTTATTGCGCGCGAGCAAGGCGCGCGCCGCGGCGCGATCGAACAGAAATTGCGCGAGGTTCGGCCCGCTCAACCCTTTGGCCGGCGCAGCATCCGCGGTTGCTTTGCGCTTGGCGATCTGCGCCTCGTCCGGCTTCTCGCTGTCGAGAATCGCGGTGATGTCGGCGATCGTGCGCGGCGGCGCGACGAAGGAGGTGCGAATTTCGAGCGGCGCGTCAGGGGCCGTGGACGCATCCTTCGGCGCGGCGGGAGCTGCAACGCCGGCGGCTTGCTTCTGCTCTTCGCGCAACACGCAGGGCCGCACAATCGCGCCGCCGCACGCTTGCCGCGCCTTCTCCAGCTCCGGGCCAATCGCGCTGCGCGGATTGCCGACTTTGCCGCGCACGCAGGCGCGCAACTCCTCCATATGCGCTTGCTTGCACGCCTCGATAATTTGCTCGTGCGAAGCGGCGCGCGCAGTTGAAAATGAGGCGATGATGGCGAATGCGGCGCACAGCGCCGTTGCGAGACCGCGGCACGCGTTGAGCCGGTCGGGCATGCGTTTTCCCAGCACAGGGGCAAAGGATACGTGTTACCGCAGGGCAAGTTTAGATGGCCGCGGCGGCGTCAACAAGATCGAGAATCGGTGAATGGCGAACGAATACAACTAAGTCCCAACCTTGATCTCCGCGACAAGCCCGCGGAGCGCCGCGATCACGCTCAACGGCACGATGCGCCCGGTGCGCGGATTCTCCGATGGAACGCCTTCGATCGCCATCGAGAAGCGTGCGGTGTCGGCGTCGACCTCGATGCGATGCGTGTTGCGGGAAAGCGCCGGGTCGGCCCAGATTTCGAGCCGGGTTTTGTCCGGCCCGACGCCAGCAAGGCTAAGGGCTGCTGCGACATTGACGTTGGCGGGAAAGCCGCGCGCGCCTTCGCGCGCGGTGCCGTCGAAGATTTTCATCGGCGCTTTGAGGCCTTTGAGCGAAATGCCGCGCGTGACCAGATAGGGCGCACCCTCAAGTCCGCTCGGCGGCTTGCGGGTCACCATGGTGACCGAATGGATCGTGCCTTCGGCGGCGGCGCGCACCGCATCGAGGCCAAGGAGCGCGCCGGTCGGCGCGAGAATGCGCGCGCCGGTTTGTTTGGCGCGCTCGACGAGGTCCCAGTTTTCCAAGAGCTGACCGACGCTAAGCGGCATGAAAATTTTGCCGCGGTCGATCGCGGAGAGGCCAACGCTGCGAAACAATTGCGGCGGCAGGCATTCGATGACGACATCGCACGTCTCCGCCAAGGCCTCGGCGGGAACAATCGGGATGCGGTCGCCGGCGCCCGGCAGATTGCGCCGCGCCTTGTCGCGATCGCGCACCGCGACCGCAGCGAGAACAAGACCAGGAATGCCCTCCTCGAGCCGGCGCGCCACGTTAAGCCCGACGGCGCCTAGGCCCGCAATACCCACCTTTAATGTATCGCGTGGCAGCGTTGCCTCCTTAACTCTAGTAGCAGCTCATCTAGCCGGATAAAGTCGGCGCTCCACATTCTGCATAAGCGCGTGTTTTATGACGCGCAACAGAGCTAAACGGTACGCCGCATGACCGAAGGCAACAAACGCGTTTTCATGACCAATATCAATCCGAACACATTCACCACGCGTCCCGAGATCGAAGGCACATTCGGGGTCGTCACCTCGACCCATTGGATCGCCACCGCGGTCGGCATGGGGGTCTTGGAAAAGGGCGGCAACGCCTTCGACGCCGCCGTGGCCACGGCGTTTACGCTGCAAGTGGTGGAGCCGCATTTGAACGGTCCCGGCGGCGACGTCCCGGCGATCGTTCACGACGTGCGGCGCGGCAAGACCGAAGTAATCTGCGGCCAGGGGGTGGCGCCGGCCGGCGCCACCATCGCCCACTATCGCAGCGAGGGACTCGACCTTGTTCCCGGCACCGGTCTGCTCGCCGCCGTGGTGCCCGGAACGTTCGAGACCTGGATGCTGCTTCTGCGCGACTACGGCACCATGTCCGTTGCCGAGGTGCTCAGCCCCGCGATCGCCTATGCCGAGAACGGCCATCCGCTGCTTGAACGCACCAATGCCACGATCGCAACCGTCGCCGCGATGTTCCGCGAGCATTGGCCGACCTCGGCCGCCGTTTATCTGCCCAACAATGAAGTGCCGGCAGCCGGCTCGCTGTTCGCCAACAAGACGCTGGCGGCAACCTATCGCCGCATCATCAAAGAAGCCGAAAGCGCCGGCGGCGACCGCGTCGCGCAAATAGAGCGCGCGCGCCGTTCCTGGAGCCACGGCTTTGTTGCCGAAGCAATCGACCGCTTCTGCCGTACGCAAGAAGTCATGGACAGTAGCGGCAAGCGCCACCGCGGCGTGCTCACCGCCGAAGACATGGCGCGCTGGACGCCGCATATCGAAGCGCCGCTGACCTACAATTACAACCCCTACACCGTGTGCAAAACCGGTCCGTGGGGCCAAGGACCGGTCACGCTGCAGCAACTCGCCCTGCTGAAGGGGTTCAAACTCGACGGGCTCGATCCGACCGGACCCGATTTCATTCATCTCATCGTCGAAGCGTCGAAACTGGCTTATGCCGATCGCGAGGCGTTCTACGGCGATCCCGATTTCGTCAAAGTGCCGATGCCGACACTGTTGTCAGATGCATACAATTCAGAGCGCCGCAAGCTGATCAGCGAGAGCGCTTCGCGCGAACTCCGCCCTGGCTCGATTGAAGGGTTCGGCGCCGTGGTCAAGCTGCGCCGGGCGCCGGCGGAAATGGCGGCGGGCGTCGGCGAACCGACCGTGGGCCGCATGGGTGCAAGCCGCGGCGACACCGTGCATTTCGACATCATCGATAAAGCCGGCAACATGATCGCGGCGACGCCGTCGGGTGGCTGGCTGCATTCCTCGCCGGTCATTCCCGAACTCGGCTTCTGCCTCGGCACCCGTGCGCAGATGTTCTGGCTCGAAGAGGGCCATCCGGCGGCGCTCGCCCCCGGCAAGCGGCCGCGCACAACGCTATCGCCGACCATGGCGCTGCGCGACGGCGAACCGTATCTCGCCTGGGGCTCGCCCGGCGGCGACGGCCAAGATCAATGGATCACGCAGATGTTCTTGCGTCACGTGCATTGCGGCATGAACCTGCAAGAGGCGATCGACGCGCCGGCCTGGCACTCCGAACATTTTCCAAGCTCGTTCTGGCCGCGCACAGCGCGCCCCGGCGTGCTGGTGGTCGAAGGCCGCGTGCCGAAAAAGACCATCGCCGAACTCGAGCGCCGCGGCCACACGATCGAAACCGGCCCGGATTGGTCGGAAGGCCGGCTCACTGCTGCGTCGCGTGTCGGACCGCGCCGCCGCGCCGCCGCCAATGCGCGCGGCATGCAGGGTTACGCGGCGGGGCGGTGAAAATCGAATTCCGCTCATTCCCGCGAAAGCTTTCGCGGGGATGAGCGGGTGGGCCACAGCCGTCTTACGCCGCCACCGTACTCAAGAACGCTTCGACTTCGCTGCGCAGCTTCGCGGTGGCGTTTTCGACCTCTTCTGAAGCCGCCAGCATGGTCTGCGCCGAGCCGCGCGTCTGGGTGACGCCGCCGGCAATCTCGCCGAGCGCGGCGACGATCGCTTTGGCACCGTTGGCGGCGCTGGCGACGTTATGTGAAATCTCCCCGGTCGCGAGCTCCTGTTGCTCAACGGAACCGGCGACAGCGCCGGTGTAAGTGCTGATGTCCTGCATCCGCCGGGTGATGTCGCGAATGGCGGAGACCGCCTTGCTGCTGGAAGTTTGCACCGAGAGAATTTCGTGGGTGATTTCTTCGGTGGCTTTGGCGGTCTGCACGGCGAGCGATTTGACCTCCGATGCCACGACGGCAAAGCCGCGTCCCGCCTCGCCGGCGCGCGCCGCCTCGATGGTGGCATTGAGCGCCAAGAGATTGGTTTGGCCGGCAATGTCCTGGATGAGCTTGACGACGTCGCCGATCTTCTGCGCCACGTGTGCGAGCCCGGCAATGTCCTCGTTGGTCGCGGTGGCGTCGGCCGCGGCCGCGCGCACGACTTGGTTGGCCTGACCGAGCTGGCGGCTGATTTCCTTGATCGAAACCGAAAGCTCCGCCGCGGCCGTGGCCGGCGGTTTCCACATTCGCGGAAGCTGCATTTGAGCCATGCACCGCGCCTTCGGCGCGCTGCAAAGTGTGATCGGAGGTCGTCAACAGCAATTTGGCCGCAGTTTTCATCGCCGCGGCGCTCTGGCTCACGGTCTCAAGAACGCTTTCGACGCGGGCGCGGAACGAACTGATCGCCGCATCAACGGCGCGCCGTCGCTCCTCGCGCTGGCGCAGCGAGTCGCGCTCTTTCTCGGCGGCAAGCTGTTCGGTGACGTCGGTATGGGTGGCAAGCCAGCCGCCGCCGCGCATCGGCCGGCTGACCAGCGCGATGACGCGCCCATCCTTGAGTTCGAGCCTCTTGGTTTCAGTTCGATTTTCGGTGGCCTCGCGCAGAAGATCGGCGACATAGCGGTTCGGATCGCCGTGGAAATTGCCGGCGGCGAGCCGGTGCATCAACAGATCGCGCAGCGGCGTTCCCGGTCGTGCATGTTCGGGCCGCAGGTGATACATATCGATATAGACTCGATTGCACAGCACCAGACGCGCGGCACTGTCGAACATGCACAGCCCCTGCGTCATGTTGTTGAGCGCCGCCCGAAACAATCTTGTCTGCTTGCGCCGCCGGCTATTGACGAACAAACCGGCGATTGCCGCCGCGCCGAGGCCGAACGGCAAGCCGACCACAAGCTCCGTCGCCGCTCCGGTCAACACGGCGACGATCCAGGACGCTCCGCACAGCGTGAACAGCGCGATGCCGACGGCAAAGCCGGCGGCCCCCGCGATGGCGACGAGCGGCCAGTTGCGGCTGAGCTTGGGCAGATTTGGAGCAGCGAGCATCGCGTCCGGCGCCAGGAAAACGGCAAAGAAAAACGGCAACACCTAGCGGCAGACCGGTTGTTTTAACGTTAAACGGGACGGTGCGGTTTGCTTAACAAAAGTTCAATGCAACTGCCGTTAGCCGGCCGCGCGAAAGCCATGCAGGCTATGGGAGGCGTCTTTCACGGTAAAGAAAACCACATCGCGATCGGCGCCGGCTTTGCCCGAATGCACGACATCGGCGGGAATGTAGATCACCGCGCCGGGCTTGGCCTCGATCGCCTTGTCGCCGACGGTTGCGTGAAAAGTGCCCTCGAGAATGTAGATCCATTGTTCATTGGGATGCGAATGCGGTTCGGCGCCGGTGCCGGCCGGCATGCGCATCAGCCCGACGATCATGCGGTCGCCCTCGACGCAAGCGCCATTCGCGGTCGAATAATCGGGACCGCCGAGGATGTGATTGACCTTGGCGAGGTCGAACAGGTATTCGCCGACGCCGGCGCGCTTGGCGCCGGGGGTGCGGGCCGGAGGCGCTGATTGTTCCTTCATTGCCGAGCTCCTTTGCGAGGATGCGAGGGTCAAAACTCATTATTTCCGCGAGCCGCGTTGCAGCCAAAATCGCGGCCGGGCAGGAGAAGGGCGAAGAGCGTATCGGCCATACGGTCGAGCCCTTCGACGAACCCGGCGGCGATTTTCGCTGCAACCCGAAGGGACGCGGGCCTTTCGGCCGCTGGCGTTGTTGCTCGTCGCTCATGATCGGATAGATCACATCGCTCCTCTCGCCTAGCCAGCGGTCGAAATGCCTAGCGTCGCGGCCGCGCAAATAATGAGCTTTGACCCTAGTTGAGGTCGCTCGTCCGCGCCAGAGAGCGGTTTCGTTCACGGTTCCGACACTTTTCTGATCGCATGGTCATGGCGACGGGGGGCCTTTCGATGATCCGGTTGTTCGGCCTGCTGCGTGGTTGCGCCGTTGCGATCGGCGCGGCGACGCTATTCGGTTGCACCGGCAATAATCTGCCGGAAGGCCAGCCGAGCTTTTATCAGGACCTCGCCGGACCAGCGGCCGCGCTCGACGCCGATGCCGCGCAATCGATGATTTCCGGCTATCGCCGCAACAACGGCCTTGGCGTGGTCACGATCGATCCGGAACTGATGCGGCTCGCCAATGAGCAGGCCACCGCCATGGCGGCGCGCGGCACGCTCGATCACAGTGCCGGCGCGCCG
>JBKPIZ010000320.1:0-15825 GCA_046730495.1 Pseudomonadota bacterium | reverse complement strand
AAAGCAGACTCATGCAGTGCAGCATAGACTGATCTACGCGGTCAGCTTTAACGCTCATGCTTGCGCTAGGATGTTCGCCGAGACACGTCGAGGGCTCGCCATGTCGATGAATCCAAGGCTGCTTGGAATTGCTGCCGTTGTATTCGGCTTCGGTCTGTCCGAGGCACTCCCCGCCGGCGATGTCTGGAAAGGCTCCTGGAAATTCGAGCTCAACCGCCAAAGGAGGGATCCAGTGGCAAGACAGTATTCCGCATCGGTTGCGGGACGCATTTCGAGATGGATGCGGTCTATCCGGGCGCGTCGCCGAAACAGGACGATACCAAGGCCTCGATCACGATCGCCAACGGCAAGACGCAGATGGACTTCGCCGGCTACGTCCTTCCACCCCCCGAAGTCGAAATGCCGACCGATCTGCCGTTTTTCAACCAGCCGGACCTCGGCCATCCCGAGCTTGACGAAGATAAATGGCACGCGCTGGAAAATCGCTTCTTCGATCTTCTTGACTCCGGGCAGCCGCTGACGATCTCGGCCGAGGGCAAAAGTTACGTGCTGCCGCCAGTCAACGTGCCGCGCTGGCGGGTGCGCTTCCAGAAAATCTGCTGACGCGCCGTCGCAATCAGGCCGCCGATGTCCGCTTTGCCCAAAAGCGGACATCGATCAGCACGGTGGTAATGTCCGCTAAGTGCCAAAGCCGGACATTCTGCCCTCATATTTTTTCGATGCTGAAGAAATACCGATTGAGGCTAAAAAACGAGGAATTGCGCTGCTCGGTCGCTGAAAGATCAGCAAGCCAAGCGTCTAGGACATGGCGATCAAAACCGCGTGTCAGAAGAAAGTCTGCGATTAGTCGGCTCAGACCGTAGCTGAAATCTCCCGGACGATAGGTTGTGTTAACAATCGCGTAGCCTTCAACCCCCATGGTTTTGAATCCGACGGAGCGAAGCCGGGGAATGAGCGTTCTTGGTAGCCGAGGATCTGCACAGTGCATTTCCCAGCCCTTTATCATTCGCGCCATGCGCTCGGCATCGGCGGCGTGCCAGACCCATGAATCGAAGTCCGTATCAACAATGAAGGCACGGCCACCTTGCCGTAGCACGCGGGCAATTTCGCGGAGCGCAGCATCCGTGTCGGGAACGTATTCGATTACCTGCGTGCTTACGGCAACATCGAAATGCCCGGCATCGACTGGCAGGGCCGTTGCATTAGCCACACTATATTCGATTTGGGAGCCTGATTTGTGTTTGATTGCGAAGTCGATCAGATCCCGGGAGATGTCGATCCCCACGACGCAACCTGTTGGGCCGATTGCGGCAGCCATGCTTTCGCACAGAAAACCTGGCCCACAACCAATATCGATGACACGTTCTCCGGGCTTCAGCTTTAGCCGCTGCAACGTCGCCTCGCGCTGCCGGACTAAGTCAGGTGTTCTATAGGCGGCAATCAAATTCTCTGCTGCATCGTCTGAGAACGTCAGACCCGACATCGGTCATCTCCTCGCGATGGCTTGTCCGCTTTGGGTCAAAAGCAGACATGATGCTCTGAAACTGTGATGTCCGCTTTGCCCAAAAGCGGACATCGATCAGCACGGTGGTAATGTCCGCTAAGTGCCAATAGCGGACATGGGCAGACATGGGCACGTTCCGGATCATCGCGCTTGCGATGGGCGGCGGGAAACATGTCTTTGTTACGATGAAATGCGGACATCCCGCGCAAGGTCGGGGAAAACCTTGGCAACTTTGCCTAGAAGATAGTCGCCATACGGGCCGCTAAACGCATGCACGTTGGTCTTGTCCCAACGGCTCGCGCTATCGTCTTTAGTCAGACTGGCACGGGCGGGTAGTGGCTCGATCTGCGCATCGAAGGCCGGATCAAAGAAGAACGGGAACGAATAGCGTTCCCGGCCACTCGTGTTGCGCACGCGGTGCGAGGTCGAACGATAGTACCCTCCCGTTAAACGGTCGAGCATATCGCCGATATTGCACACCAGCGTTTCCGGTATCGGTGGCGCTTCGAGCCAGCCATGCGCTGTCTTCACCTGTAAGCCGCCCGCATCATCCTGGGCGAGCAAGGTGAGCAAGCCATAGTCTGTGTGCTCCCCTACGCCCCAACGTGCATCGTTCGCGGCAGAGGGAGGATAGTGGAAAATACGAAACAAGAGCGTTGGGCGACTTGTGTAACGACTGTGAAAGTAGTCGGCGTCAAGCCCCAGGCTCAGCGCAATGCCGGCCATGATGGCGTGCGCGGCGCGCTCGGCTTCCGCCAAGAAGGTGCGCACCGCCACAGCGAGTTCTGGCATGTCTTTGGGAAAGAGATTGGCGCCGTGCAGCGGCCATCCGGCGATCACACGGGGATCGGACGCATCGAGATCCTCGCCGAAATAGAGCCCCTCCTTGAGATCCGGCACGCCCGAGGTCAGTTCCTCGCCAACAGGAAAGTAGCCGCGCCAGGCACGTCCGCCGCGCGCGATCGCGATCTTCATCTTGCTCGTCTCCGGCAAAGCGAAGAAGCGCGCACTCGCCTCCTTGAGGGCGTGGACGGTTTCAGCTCCGACGCCATGGCCCGTCGCGTAGAAGAAGCCGAATTCCCGGCATGCCTTCTCGATCTCAGGCGCCGCCGCGGCGGCGCCTGCACGCTTCTCCAGAAAGGCGCCCATATCGATGATCGGCAGAGCCTCTGTCATTACCTATGCCTCCTGTTCGCCATCACCATGTGTTCCTACCGTCTGACATCCGGTATGTCCGCAGGTGGCCTGGGGATCTCCTCGCCAAAATCAGTTAGCGTCGGCCCGGACGGTTTCGTCTGCGTCGCGTGACCGGCGACACCACCGCGCTGCGTGTCGGCCGACGGCTGCTCCTGTCCTTTCAGATAAGCGGCGAGAATAGAGGCCGATTGAGAGCTGGACGTGTAGTGCTCGCGTAGAAAGCTCTCGAGTCCGAAAAGCCGTTTCGTCTTGGAAACGCTTTGCGGCGATTTGTGGCAGGTCGCGCATGCTGATGTGTAAAGTTGGGCCGCGGTCCTACCTTGATCCAGGTTTCCCTGTGCTCCGGCCGAACTCGCGACGGCCGGTGCTAGAAAACCGAGCGCAACCCAAACACCACGACCAAACATCGTCACCACCCTCAACCACATGGTGTCGGCCGAGGGTGGCCGATCGGTGACGTAAGGTTGGCATTAAAACGATGCGGTAAATCCAAAAATCGTTTGTCCGCTTCAGCTTCGTCTGCCGCCGCGGCGCGGTCCTTGATCGGTCACGCCGAGATGGGTCTCGAGCGCGGCGCGGTCGGCGGCGAGCGCCGCGCTGTCGGCAGCATGAACCACGGCGCCGCGTTCGACGATGATGGCGCGATCGGTGACGCCGAGGATTTTCTTGGCGTTTTGCTCGACCAGTATAGCCGACATGCCGTCCTCGCGGATGATCCGGCGCAACGCCGCCAGGAGTTCCTCGACGATGATCGGCGCCAGCCCTTCCAGCGGTTCGTCGAGCAGCATCACCCGCGGATTGAGGACCAGCGCGCGCCCGACCGCGAGCATTTGCTGCTCGCCGCCGGACAGCTGATTGCCGAGATTTTGCCGCCGCTCGGCGAGCCGCGGAAACAACGCATAGACCTTGTCGATGGTCCAGCGGCCCGGCCGCGCCACCGCAGTCAGATTCTCCTCGACGGTGAGCGATTTGAAAATGTTGCGTTCCTGCGGCACCCAGCCGATCCCGGCATGCGCGCGCTGATCCGGCCGCAGCCCGGTGATGTCGGCGCCGTCGAGCGCGATGCTGCCGCCGAAATAGCGGGTCACCCCGACAATGGTGTTGATCAGCGTGGTCTTGCCCATGCCGTTGCGGCCAAGGAGCGCCAGCGCCTGGCCTTCGGAGAGCGACAGCGAAATATTCGACAACACTACGGCCTCGCCGTAGCCGGCGCAAAGGCGGTCGATGGCAAGGAGCTCAGGCACTAGCGCGACATCCGATTGAGTTGAATGAATTTTCCATCCCAAAGATTTCGTTTGCGCATGATCTTATCCGAAAACCGGTTCCCCCTTTTCGGGATCATGCGCTGAGTTCCTCACCGAGATAGACCGCTTTGACCCGCGGATCGCGCGCCACTTCGTCCGGCGCACCATCGACAAACAGCGCGCCGTTGACCAGGACCGAGATGCGCTCCGCAAACGAGAACACGAGGTCCATGTCGTGCTCGATCAACAGCACCGTGACGTCCTTGGGCAGCGCCGCGACGGTGGCAAGAAGCTCATGCCGCTCGGCCTCGGGCACGCCGGCCGCCGGCTCGTCGAGCAGCAGCACGCGCGGCCGGCAGGCAAAGGCAAGCGCAATCTCAAGAAGCCGCTGCTTGCCGTAAGGCAGAATGGCGGTCCGCTCGTGCATGACATCGGCGAGGTGAAACCGTTCGGCGATTTCGACAATCTCGTCGGTCACCGCCGCTTTGGTGCCGACGAGCCGCCACCAATCGGCGCCGGCGCCGAGCCGTTCAGAAACGACCAGCCCGATCGATTCCAGCGGCGTGAGATCGAGAAACAACTGATTGATCTGGAAGGTACGCGCCATGCCGAGCCGTACCCGCTGGTGCGGCAACAGTCCGGTAATATCGCGGCCTTCGAGCTCGATCCGGCCGCCGGTCGGCCGCAGCACGCCGGTGAGGAGATTGATCACCGTGGTCTTGCCGGCACCGTTGGGCCCGATCAATGCGTGGCGCGCGCCGGACTCGACCGCGAGATTGACGTTCTGCGCGGCGAGAATGCCGCCGAAGCGTTTTTCCAGTCCGATGGTTTGCAGGATCGGCACGATTCACTGTCCTTTGGATCCGGCGCCGCCGAGCGCCGGCAGACGCGGCATCAGGCGCGCGCCGAGCCGGTTGAACAAGGCGCGTACGGCGCCAATCCAGCCGGACATGCGCTCGCGGCCGATCAGAACGATGACGACAAGCACGAGTCCGATCCAGAACTGCCAGTATTGCGGCGTCAGGTTGGCGATCCAATCCTGCAAGAATTTATAGATCACCGCGCCAATGAGACCGCCATAGAGATAGCCGGTGCCGCCGATAATGAGGACCAAGAGCAAGTCCGCCGAGCGCTCGAGCGAGAACACATCGAGCGAGCAAAAGGCGGTGGTCTGAGTCAGCAGCGCGCCGGCGATTCCGGCAAAGCCCGCCGACACCGTATAGATCGAAACCAGTCGCCATTTGACCGGAATGCCGATCGCCGCGGCGCGCAGAGAGTTGCCCTTGATCGAACGCAGCGACAGGCCGAACGGTGAATAGATGATCCGCCGCGCGATGACAAAACAGATAAACAGTACGATCAGGCAATAAACATACCCGTTGTGGCCGAACAGATCGAACCGGTACAGGCCGAAGATCGGCGCAATCTCGACGCCTTGCAGGCCATCGGCGCCGCCAGTGATGTTGGAGTAACGGTTGGCGAGTTCGCCGAGCATCAGCGACACGCCGAGTGTCACCATCAGCCGGGTGAGATCGGAGCCGCGCAGCACCAGAAAGCTGGTGACAAAGCCGAGCGCGGCCGCAACCACGCCGGCGCAAATCAGCGCGATCACCGGCTCGTCGATGAAGCCGTATTTGGCGACCAAGCCGGAAAAATATCCGGCCAGACCGAAAAAGGCGGCTTGGCCGAGCGAGATGATGCCGGCGTAACCGAGGATGAGATCGAGCGACAGCGCGAACAGCGCCAGGATCGCGGTGTCTTTGAGGATCAGGTATTTTCCCGGAAACAGCCAGATCGTCGCGAAAGCAAAAATCCAGAACGCGATTTCGAGCGGCGACCAGCGGGCGCGGCGCTTGAGATAAAGAGCGACCTCGTCGGCGCGGGTAGTCATTTTACAGCACGATCTGATTAGGTGGAATCACGACGCTTCCATGCTTTGTTCGCGCATGATCTTGTCCGAAAACCGGTTTCCACTTTTCGGGATCATGCGCTGGCTCACCGGGCGGCGCCGCGGGCGAACAGGCCCTGCGGTCGCCAGATCAAAACGACGATCATGACCGCATAGATGACGAAGGCGCCGAGTTTCGGCACGTAATATTTCCCGGCGACATCGGCGATGCCGAGCAAGATCGAAGCGAAAAACGGCCCGGTGATGCTGGAGGTGCCGCCGACCGTCACCACGATCAAAAAATAGATCATGTATTTGAGCGGAAAGGTCGGATCGAGACCGAGGATCTCCGCGCCCAGCGCGCCGCCCAATCCGGCGAGCCCGGAGCCGAACGCAAAAGTGATGCCGAAGACCGCGCCGACATTGATGCCAAGCCCGCGGGCGACGCGCGCATCGTCGACGGCCGCGCGCAACCGGCTGCCAAAGCGGGTCTTAGCCAGAATCAATTGCAAGGCGACGGTGAGCAAGCCGCAGATCACGATGATGAGCAGACGATATTTGCCCATGCCGATGCCGGCGACTTCGAACTGGCCCTGCAGCGCTTCAGGGATTTGCACGAATTGCTGCGACGAGCCCATCGTGTAATCGACTGCCGCGACCGCCATGAACACGAGCCCGATGGTGAACAGCACCTGATCGAGATGGCTGCGCGCATAGACGTGGACGTAAAGCGTGCGTTCAAAAATGCCGCCGATGAGCGCGGTGACCAGAAAAGCGATCGGCAAGCCGAGCGCGAACGGGATGCCGAAACGATTGACCAGGATGACGGTGCAATAGCCGCCGGCCATGGCGAAAGCGCCATGCGCGAGATTGATGAAATTCATCAACCCGAGCGTGACCGCCAGCCCGCAGGCCAGCACGAACAACAGCATGCCGTAGGCGATACCGTCATAGAGGATGGTCAGCATGATCGCCCCGGGACTTCGAATTTCATCGCACGTCATTGCCGGGCTTGACCCGGCAATCCATGCTTCCTCGAACCCCCATGGATGCCCGGGTCATAGTCCGGGCATGACGGAGGCTACTTCACCTCCGCCGCTTTGATCGGATCCTTCACGTTGGGAAATGTAGCGAACTCCACGTTGTAGAGTTCGCCGTTCTTTTTCTCGACTTTGCGGATGTAAACATTCTGCACGATGTCGCGCGTATCCGGGTCGATCGAAACCGGGCCGCGCGGGCTTTCCCAAGCCATGCCCTTGGCGGCGGCGATCAGCGAATCGCCGTCGGTCTTGCCGCCGGTTTTCTTCAGCGTCTCATAGATCAGGTTCATGCCGTCATAGGCCGAGACCGCCATGAAGTTCGGCCGCAGGCCGCCATTGGCTTGCTTGAACGCGGCGACAAACGCCTTATTCGCCGCCGAATCGTGATCGGCGGAATAGAAATGGGCGGTGATGGTGCCGACCACCGCATCGCCCATGCCATTGAGCAGATCGTCGTCGGTGACGTCGCCCGGGCCGATGATCTTGATGCCGGCCTTGTCGAGCCCGCGTTCGACGAATTGCTTGACGAAAATGCCGCCCTGCCCCGACGGCACGAACACGAAAATCGCATCCGGCTTCTGGTCGGCGGCGCGCTGCAGGAACGGCGCGAAATCGGGATTCGCCAGCGGGAAGCGAATGGTATCCACCACCTGGCCGCCCTTTTTGGTGAATTCGTCCTTGAACGACTTTTCGGCGTCGGCGCCAGGCGCATAGTCCGACACCATGCTCACGACTTTCTTCACCCCATTCGCCGCCGCCCAATCCGCCATCGGCACGGTGGATTGCGCCAGCGTGAAGCTCGTGCGCGCGATGTAAGGCGACTTCTCGGTGATGATCGAGGTGCCGGCCGCAGTGACGATCTGCGGCGTCTTGCCTTCGCTGGCGAGCGGCGCGACCGCGAGCGCGGCCGGCGTAACGCCGAAGCCGGCGAGAAAAGTGACCTTATCGTTGACGATGAGATCCTGGGCAATGCGCTTGGTGTTGTCCGGGACCGCGCCGTCATCCTTGATGATGAGTTCGACCTTTTTGCCGGCGACGGTGTCGCCATGCTGCGTCATGTAGAGCTTGGCGGCGGCGGCTTCTTGCTTGCCGGTCGATTGCTGCTGACCGGTCATCGGCAGGATGAGGCCGATCTTGACGTCTTGCGCTTGCGCCGCGCCGGCCAGCGTCAGCACCGCGACGACAGCAGCGAAAAACGACCAGCCTCTCATTGGGTTTCCTCCCTACAGCATGATCCCGAAAAGTGGATACCGGTTTTCGGAAAAGATCATGCTCAAACAACAAGCTAAAGCGAAATCGCGATTCAACCTAATCTCATTTCGCTTTAGCGAGCGATTGAACGGCATACCAACATCCCAGGCATTTGTTGTCTAGCGAGCGGAATGTCTCATTCCCTAGGCGGATCAACTTCCCCCCAAGGGGAGGGGAAAAGTAAGCACAGCGACGTGCCGTGGCCTGCGGGTTTAAGCGTGTGCTTGGCGCTGCGGATCGACAATCTTTTCCAGCCGGCCGAGCACGTGCATGCACGGCAGCAGCTGGGCGAGGCTCCCATTCGGCTCGCGTTTTTGTTTGATCGCGGCGATGAATTCGCGGTCTTCGAGCTCGATGCCGTCCATCGAGACGTCGACCTTGGACAGATCGATCTTGTTGTCCTTGCCGTCGGAAAGATCGTCGTAATAGGCCTTGTAGGTGCCGTTGTCGCAGATGTAACGGAAGAACGAGCCGAGCGGACCGTCATTGTTGAACGACAGCGACAGGGTCAGCACCGCGCCGGACGGCGTCTTCGCCACAATGCCCATGTCCATGGCGATGTGCAGCTGCGGATGGATCGGGCCAGCCACGGCATAGCAATCGGAGATGGTTTCGCCGGCCTGGTACTGAAACAGGTCAATCGTGTGCGCGGCATGGTGCCAGAGCAGGTGGTCGGTCCAGCTCCGCGGCTGGCCGGCGGCGTTGATGTTCTTGCGGCGGAAGAAATAAGTCTGCACGTCCATCTGCTGGACCTTCAGCTCGCCCTTCTGGATGCGCTTGTGCACCCATTGGTGGCTGGGATTGAAGCGCCGCACGTGGCCGCCCATGGCGGTGACGCCGGTTTCCTTGGCGATTTTCACCAAAGCTTCGGCGTCCTCGACGCTGTCGGTGACCGGGATCTCGACCAGCACATGTTTGCCGGCGCGCATCACCTGCTCGCCCTGGCGGAAATGCATCTTGGTCGGCGTGGTGAGAATGACCGCGTCGGCGCGCTTGATGCCCTCGGACAATTCGCCGGTGTAATGCGGAATGCCGTATTTCTTGGCGACCTGCGCGGTCGCATCCTGGTTGCCGCCGACCAGCGATGTCACTTCGACGTCGGGAATGCGCTTGAGCGCATCGAGATGCTTTTGCCCGAACGCGCCTTGTCCCGCTACGCAGATTTTCATTGTTACCTCGTTAGATTGTGATGGTCTTTTTTTCCGTCATGCGCGGGACGTTCCCTCCCCCCTTGTGGGGGAGGGTTGGGAGGGGGGTAGTAAGGCGACGTAAGAGCGATAACGCCCGCGGTATTGCCTTGCCACCCCACCCCTAACCCCTCCCCACAAGGGGGAGGGGAATAAATTCGGCCGTGACGCGCGCGTTGCTCAGCCGCGAATCCGCTCGACCCTCGCCCGCGCCGCGGCTCGCTTGAGCTTGCCGGCGGAGCGCTTGACCTTGGCCGCGGATTTGCGCACGCCGCCGCGCCCGCGATTGGCCAGAATGATATGGCCGACCGCTGTGTTCGACGCCGGCACCGTGTAGAAGCGGTAGACCTCGTCGACCTTGTCGTCGAGCGCGCCGCGCATGATCAGCCACATCACCATTTCGATCCCTTCGGCGCCGGCTTCGCGCATGTAGTCGATATGCGGAATCTTGACGAGCCTCTGCGGATTATTGGAGAGATTATCCAGGAAGTCCTTGTCCCATTTGCTGTTGATCAGCCCGGCGCGCGGACCGGAAATCTGGTGCGACAATCCGCCGGTGCCGAAGATCACCACTTTGAGATCGTCCGGATAGGATTCCACCGCCTTGCGGATGGCGCGGCCGAGCATGAAGCAGCGGTGCCCGGTCGGCGGCGGGTACATCACGACATTCACCGCGAGCGGAATGACCGGACACGGCCAATGTCCGCTTTTCTCGACCTTGCCGAACAACAAATTCATCGGCACCGTCATGCCGTGATCGACTTCCATCTTGTTGCAAATGGTCAGATCGAACTCGTCGAGAATGACCGATTGCGCGATATGCGACGCCAGCGCCGGATGGCCTTTGACCACCGGCACCGGGCGCGGGCCCCAGCCTTCGTCGGCCGGGGGAAATTCCGCCGCGCAGCCGAGCGCGAAGGTCGGGATCATCTCGACCGAGAACGCCGAAGCGTGATCGTTGTAGACGATGATCGCGACATCCGGCTTGGTCTCGCGCATCCATTGTTGCGATTTTTCGAACCCGGAGAAGATCCGCTTCCAATACGGCTCCTCGGTTTTTCCATTGTCCAGCGCCGCGCCGATGGCCGGCACGTGCGACGAACCTATTCCTGCGACAATTTTGGCCACGGTTTCACTTCCGTTTCGCTGATCGGGTTTTCGATTTCGGTTTGGCTTTGCGCTTGCTGGCGGATGCGGATTTTTTGCCGCCGCCCGCGGCGCGCAGATGCTTGGAGGGCGCGCTCTTGCCGGAGCGCGAACGATTGCCTTCGATCGAGCGGCCGCCGGCAAGCATCATCGCCGCGTAATCCTGCTGCGTCGAGCCGGTCATCAGCGCGGCGAGATGCTGGAACGAATGACCGTCGGTGGCGCCGAGCTTGGCGGCGAAATAAATGTTGCCGCCAAGCTCGAGCATGCGGTTGTAGTCGCGCTCTAGAATGGCGTTGGTCTGTTCCGGCGTGAGGTTGAATTTTTTCAGATATTCCGCTTCGTTCGCCTTGAACGCTTTACGGTTCTCGTCCTTCATCAGCGACATGCAGAACATGTTGATGCCGTAGCCCTGGCGGGACCGCTCGGCGTCGAACACGAAAGTGCCCGGAATATCGTCGTAATCGTGTCGTTCACGGGCCATCGGCGTCTCTCTCGCTAAAGATTATGCGCTTAATAATCGACATATATAGCGCAGGACCGCTTGGCAACGTAAGCCGTACCCACCGCCTCTAATCCGGCGGCTGCATGCCCAGCAAGTGCAGTTCGGAATCCCTCGCGGTGGCCGTTTTGCCGTTGAGGTCGCGCACACCAAAGATCTTGAGGCCCTTGCCCAACTCGGCCTGCACGACGATGACTGCAATGGGCTCTCTCCCTCGTTTGGTGAGATAGGCGTATTGCGGAATGACGACGTCGAGCGGCTTGCCGAACGGCACGCCATAGGCGCGCAGCGCGAACACGGCGTTGCCTTCGGCGATATCTTTGTCGGTCGCCGGGCGGCCGGAGATGAACCCGCTGGTCGGCAGCGGCGGCCAGCTCTGTTTCGGGGCCTGCTGCACCAAAGTTGGTTGCGCCCAGAGCGGCGTTGCGCCGGCGATAATCGCGATCATCAACAACGAGGCTGCGACACGCATGCGCATTGCTTAGGTCACGATCGGCTGCGATTGCAATGGACCGCTCAATCAGTTCGCAATGAGGCCCAGAGAAATAGCAGCGTCGCCAATATCCCCAGCGCGGTGCGGCCGCCATGCAAGCGACCCCATTGTTCGATCAACGCGCGGCGACGCGGGTCGCTGCCGGTCTCGTCCAGCGCCAGCAGCGTGTTATTGACCGGCATGATGACAAGAAACGTATAGGGCCAGTTGAGCAAGATAATCGCGCCGCCAACGAGCCAGCGCCAGTCGCTTGTCTGCCACCACGCGATGACGCCGAGCAGCGCGCCGACGAGCGCCAGCGGCGCCTGCATCATGGTTCCGAGTTTATAGGCCGGCTTCCACTGCGTGAGCAGCGCGCCATCATCGAGATGCAGGCGCGCGGGTTGCTCGCAGGCGCTGACATAAAGCGCGGCGCCGGTGAAGAGCGCGGCGGCGATCAAAGCAAGCTGATCAGCCAGCATGCGTCACCTCGCTTTTTGCAACCCAGCCGTTAACTCCAATAAAGCCGCATCGGATTATCGACCAGCAGTGCGCGTTGCGCCGCCGTCGTCGTCGCGACCTTGGGAATGTAATCGACCAAGACGCCGTCATCCGGCGCTTGTTTTTTCATATTGGGATGCGGCCAGTCGGTGCCCCAGATGACGCGGTCGGGAAAATGCTCGACCAGCGCGCGGCCGAACGGCACAACGTCGTCATAGGGCGGCCCGGCAAGACTCATGCGCTCCGGACAGGTCACCTTGACCCAGAAATTCTTGTGCTTGTCCATCAAGCGATGAAAGCGCTGGTTCTCCGGATGATCGACGCCCTTCTTCACGTCGGGCGTGCCCATATGATCGACCACGACGGTGGTCGGCAGCGCGGTGAAAAAATCTTCCAGTTCCGGCAGATCCGGCATTTCGAAATAAACGACGATATGCCAGCCGAGCTTTTCGACGCGCGCGGCGATCCGCGTCAACACATCGCGCGGGGTGAAATCGACCAGCCGCTTGAGGAAATTAAAGCGCACGCCGCGCACGCCGGCTTTATCCATCCATTTCAGTTCGTCGTCGCTGACCTCCTCGCCGACAAAGGCGACGCCCTTGGCCCTGCCCTTCGAAGCTTCCAGCGCATCGACCATGGCGCGATTGTCCTTGGAATGGCACGACGCCTGCACGATCACATTTTTGTCGAGCTCGAGAAAATCGCGCAGCGCGAAGAGTTTTTCCTTAGGCGCGTCGCACGGCGTGTATTTGCGCTCGGGTGCATATGGAAATTTCGCTTCCGGTCCGAACACATGGCAATGCGCGTCGACCGCGCCGGGCGGCGGCCTGAATTTCGGCTTCGATGGATTGGGATGAAACGGGATGTAACCCGGCGACATCGACACGGAAGGTTCCCCTTACTCACACCCGCTCCAGTGCCAGCGACACGCCCTGGCCGACGCCGACGCACATGGTGGCGAGCGCGCGCTTGCCGCCGCGCTTTTCGAGACTGTGCACCGCGGTCAGCGTCAGCCGCGCGCCCGACATGCCGAGCGGATGGCCGAGCGCGATCGCGCCGCCATGCGGATTGACGTAGTCGGCGTCTTCCGCGACGCCGAGCTGGCGCAGGCAGGCGATGCCCTGCGAGGCGAACGCCTCGTTGATCTCGATCAGATCGAAATCGCCGATCTTCAAGCCGAGCCGCGCCATTAATTTTTTGGTCGAAGGCACCGGGCCAATGCCCATGATGCGCGGCGGCACTGCCGCCGACGCCATGCCGAGCACGCGCGCGCGCGGCGTAAGTCCGTGCGCCTTGGCGGCCGCTTCGCTGGCGAGAATGATCGCCGCGGCGCCATCATTGATGCCGGACGCATTGCCGGCGGTAATCGTGCCGGGATTGCGCACGATCGGCTTGAGTTTCTGCAGCCCTTCGAGGGTCGTCTCGGGGCGCGGATGCTCGTCTTTGTTCACCACGATCGGCCCAGCTTTGCCGCCCGGTGCTTCGACCGGCACGATTTCCTCGGCAAAGTAGCCGGCGGCAGCGGCCTTGCCGGCGCGTTGCTGTGAGCGCAGCGCGAAAGCGTCCTGATCGGCGCGTGTGACCTGGAATTCTTCCGCCACGTTCTCGCCGGTCTCCGCCATCGAATCGATGCCGTATTGCGCTTTGAGCACCGGATTGACGAAACGCCAGCCGAGCGTGGTGTCGTATATTTCCGCCGACCGTGCGAACGCTTCGCCGGATTTGCCCATCACGAATGGCGCACGTGTCATCGATTCGACGCCGCCGGCGAGGGCGAAATCCATCTCCTCACAACGGATCGCGCGCGCCGCATCGCCGACCGCGTTCAATCCGGATGCGCATAGCCGATTGACGGTGACGCCGGGGACCGAATCCGGCAGCCCGGCCAGCAGCAGCGCCATGCGCGCGACATTGCGGTTGTCCTCGCCGGCCTGATTGGCGCAGCCGAAATAGACGTCGTCGAGCCGCGACCAATCGGCTTTGCTGTTGCGGGCGAGGAGCGCCTTGATCGGCACTGCGGCGAGATCGTCGGTGCGCACCTTGGCGAGCGCGCCGCCATAGCGGCCGATCGCCGTGCGCGCCGCATCGCAGATGAAAACCTCCCGCATCGCTCGCTCCGTTTTCTGGAAGATATTGTCTGGACTGCGGTCCTGCAGGCTATTTACGGGTCGGGGCGGACAGGGTCAAATGCGTCCGATGAGTACCGAAACAAGCGAATTTGCGCAGTTGCCGCCGACCTTGAAAGCCGAGCGCCACGGCGCGGTCGCGGTTTTACGGCTTAATCGCGCGTCAAAGCGTAACGCGCTCGACGATCCGATGGTGGCCGGCATCGAGACATTCTTTTCAGGCTTGCCGGAGGACATCCGCGCCGTGGTGTTATGCGGCGAGGGCGAGCATTTTTCCGCCGGGCTCGATCTGGCCGAACTGGTCGATCGCGCGACCGTCGCCGGGATTGCCCATTCGCGGTCCTGGCATCGCGCCTTCGACCGCATCGAGTTCGGCAGTGTGCCGGTGATCGCGGTGTTGCACGGCGCGGTGGTCGGCGGCGGGCTCGAACTCGCCGCCGCCGCGCATGTCCGGGTCGCCGAGCGCAACGCCTTCTACGCGCTGCCTGAAGGCAGCCGCGGCATCTATATCGGCGGCGGCGGCTCGGTACGGCTGCCGCCCTTGATCGGCACCGCGCGGATGATGGACATGATGCTGACCGCGCGGACGCTGTCGGCAGAAGAAGGCCAGACCATCGGGCTATCGCAATATCTGGTCGACGACGGCGAGGGTTTCGCCAAGGGGCTGGAGCTGGCCCATCGCATCGCCGGCAATGCGCGGTTCACCAATTTCGCGGTGATGCATTTATTGCCGCGCATCGCGCGCAGCGATCCGGCGGCCGGCTATGTCACCGAAGCGCTGGCCGCGGCCATCGCGCAGGGCGACGAGGAAGCCAAAGCGCGGCTGAAAGCGTTTCTGGAAAAGCGCGCACCGAAAGTGGCGCGTACATGATCGGTTCTGAGCAAAGTCAGGCGCCGCTGCGCGCGGTCAAACTCGGGCCGGCTGACGTCGTCATCGAGCGGCGCGGCGACGGCACCATCTTGATGCGCTCGCCGCATCCGCTGCCGGCCTATCCGCGCACGCTCACCGAGCGGCTTGTCCATTGGACCAAAGTCGCGCCGGAGCGGATCTTTCTGGCGCAGCGCGACGCCGCCGGCGCGTGGCGCAGCATGAGCTATGCGCAGACGCTCGCCGCCGTGCGCGCGCTCGCGACGGCGCTGCTCGCCCGCGGGCTCAACGCCGAGCGCCCGGTCGCCATTCTCTCCGGCAACGACATCGAGCACGCGCTCCTTGCGCTCGCCGCCATGCATGTCGGCATTCCCTATGCGCCGATCTCGGTGCCCTATTCGCTGTTGTCGCAGGATTTCGGCAAGCTCAAAACCATCATCGCGATCCTCTCGCCCGGTCTGGTCTTCGCCAATAACGGCACGGCTTTCGCACGCGCCATCGCTGCCGCGCTGCCGCCCGACGTCGAAGTCACGGTCACGGCCAATCCGCCCGCCGACCGGACGACGACCTCCTTCGCCGCGGTGTTGCAAACGCCGGCGAGTGCCGAAGTCGAAGCTGCGCATGCGCGCGTCCAACCGGACCACGTGGCCAAGGTTCTTTTCACCTCGGGCTCGACCGGACGGCCGAAGGGGGTCGAGAATACGCACCGCATGCTCGCCGCCAATCAGGCGATGATCCGCGCCGCGATGCCTTTTGTGGGCGAGGAGCCGCCGATCCTGGTCGACTGGCTGCCCTGGAATCATACTTTCGGCAGCAATCACAACTTCGGGCTCGTACTCGACAATGGCGGCTCGCTTTATATCGACGAAGGCAAGCCGCTGCCCGGCGCGATCGAAGCC
>JBKPIZ010000319.1:0-8409 GCA_046730495.1 Pseudomonadota bacterium | reverse complement strand
GGCCAAGATCGTCGAGGAATACCGGCACGTGAAAGTGCGTGCGCCATTCGCGCGGCCCGGGATCCTTCTCCCAAGCGGCAAACGCATCTTCAAGATTGAGAAAGCGGGTGAGCATGCCGTTCTTTTTCTCAACGGTCTGCGTCAGATAAATTGTCTTGGCGTAGCGCTTGAGTGTGTCGACGATTGCCTGCGTCACTTGCGGCACGTGCAGGGCGGCGGCTTCCTGCAGCTTGAAGATCGGTATACCGGCGTCGACCAGCTTCTGGAGATTCTCGGCAATGTTCTCGTATTCGACGGCCTGATGGCAAATATCGAATACCACGCCCAAATGCCGGCGCAACGCGCCATGGGCCTCGGCAACCGGAATGTGAGCAAGCTGCGCTAGCGACTCCGCGGCAGCGCCGGAGTACAAATGGTCGGTGAAATAGGCAACCGTCTCGTCCGTGGTTTCAAGAAAGCAATAGGGCTCTGGCTCGAGCGCGAGCGTTACGGTGCGTCCGGTTTGCGCTTCCAGCGCGATCAGGTGCGCGACCACGCGCAAGACGTGATCGGTGTAGCTCGTTACGACCTCGCCGCCGGTGACGCGCGGCTTGAAACCGAGCGGCGCACTCTGTATCGACGGCGCGATGCCGGCAGGGCAGACATCGGCCAGCACGCTGGCGACATTCATGGTGTAACGGGTGCGCTGCTCGGAACGCCAATCTGGCTCGTAAACCTGCTCCTTCACCACCGTGCCTTTGAATGCGCCATACGGAAACGCATTCACGGTGTAGAGATACATGTCGTGGTCGGTGAGAAATTTCTTCAGCTGATCCCGCTCCGCTTTGCTGCCGACCAGCGTCTGCGCAGAATCCGCCGAAAGCCGCAGCGACACGCCGAACGGCTTGTTGCCGGCAAAGCGCGCTTTCACTTTGGGCAGATAGGTGTTCAGGCTCGCCCACATCTGCTCCCAATTGTCGCCAGGATGCACCAGCGTCGAATAGGTCAAATGGCCGAGACCGCTGCCGAGATCCATGGCGTTATTTCCTTTAGTTGACCTTTTCGACCTTGCCCGAACCCGCCGCGCGCACGATGGCTTCGGTCACCGCAACGCCGTGGATCATTTGATCGTAGGGAATAGGATATGCCGGCCCGCCCGTCGCCGCTTTGGCAAAGGCCTCGAGCATCGCGCGCGAAATGTCCATTGTCGCTGCTTGCCAGGTTTTCGCCTCGCCCTTCACCGGCTGGAATTTACATGTGCCGAACAGCCGCGTACGTCGCTCGTCCGAAGAGGCGCCGGCAACATGGGTGACGCCTTCAAGCCGCAACCAGCCTTTCGAGCCGAACACCTGAAAGCTGAAGCCCGGACCGGTCGTCGTCATGGTGCCGAGATAGCCTGACATGCCTTCTTTCATGCGGAACAGGATCGACGTCGTATCGTCGGCATCGATGGTCGCGGCGCGGCGAAAACTTTGCGCAAACACATGGTCGATCGAACCGCACAGATCGATCATGCCGTCGACAGCGTGGACTCCCATCGGCATCAGCCCGCCGCACGGCGTTTCCGATTTGTCGGCGCGCCAATGCCTCGGGTTGATGAACAGCACATTGGGAAATGTCATCGTCGCTTCGACATGCAGGATCGTGCCGAGTTCCCCGGCGCGGATCATCTGGCGCAACTTGATCATCTCCGGATGCAGGCGGCGATTATAGCCGAGCCCCAACGTCACCCCGGCATTGCGCACAGCAGCCACTGCGTCTTCCGCCTCGCGCTTGGTCAATGTGAACGGCTTTTCGCAAAACACATGTTTCTTCGCCGCGGCCGCCGCGATCACCTGCGCGCCATGCATGGAATGCGGCGTGGCGAGCGCTACGGCGTCGATTTCACGGTCGGCAAGCACCGCGTCATAGTTCGCCAGCAGCCGGAATCCATGCTTCTTGGCGAACGCCTCCACTTCCGGCGTGACGGTGCGGGTGGCGCCGGCAACAAAGCGGATCGCATCGCTGTTCGCGGCCGAGTCGACGAGCGTTTTGCCCCACCAGCCTAGACCCACGATGGCTGCATTGATCATACGCGCAACTCCTTCGAACGGGCGCAGTGAGGTTTGCCGACGACTTTGCGGTCACCCCAATCCGGCATAGTACATCGCCACCACCAGGCACGAGATCGCCCAGAACAGGCAATACTCATATCCGCCGACATTCCAAAGCCACTTGCCCTTGGTCACCTTCCACACCGCGCCACCGGCAACGAGCAGATGCACGAACCCCAGTGCGCCGGCCACGACCGGAAGGATCGCGAAAATCAATCCGATGGCGAGAAACGTCTCAATGACACAGGCGGTGTACATCCAGCCCGCCGGCGGCCTGAACTTTGCGGCAACGAAAAACCCGAGTGCCTCGGGGACGAAGAATTTCGCGTAAATATGCGGGATGAAAAATAGTCCGCAAACCAAGCGCAATATGTTGATGCCGTGGGTGAGATCGAAATTCTGTAGATATCCGGACATTGCCCTCCTGGCCTCCCCGTATTTTCCTTCTCATTAGCCTGAGCGACGCGCAAATGCCATCGCCGCTAAGGCTCAAGCATCGAGCTCTTTGAAATAGCGATAGATGCCCCACTGACTGAACGGAATCCGCCGCGGCGATGCCAGATAAGCGGCGATCCGCGGCCGTCGCGCGATCCGGTCATGCAGCGCGACGAGCCCGGGAATCTTTCGCTCGAAGTGTTTCATGCGCTTGGGGAAGGCGTAGCGCAGGCCCTCGACGATCTGGAACAGCGAAAGATCGATGTAAGTAAGCCGGCGTCCGACGATGAATCGACCGCCATTGTTTTTCAGCACGCGCTCGAAATAGCCGAGATATTTCGGCACGCGGTAACGCCAGAAATCCTTGGTTCGCCGCCGCGCCGCCGGGCGTTGCTCCTCGAAATAGAGCCAGCCGGAGACCGGATGATGCGTGTCGTGAATCTCGACGACGAGGTCGGAGATGGTGAGCTGCAATTGATGCGCCCACAGGCGCCCGGCTTCATCGCGCGGGGCAAGTTTCAGACGCGGACCAAGAAACGACAAGATATTCGCGGTCTGCGCCACGATGATCTTGCCCGCTCTGAGAAATGGCGATGCATAGGGCGGACGCGCCTGCCGGCGATCCGTCATGAGCTTCATCATCGAGCCCATGCCGGCTTTGCCGCGGCGCGCGACATCGACGTAATCGGCGCCGGCCTCTTCCAGCGCCAGGCGAATGAATTCACCACGGCCCTGGATCGAAGGCCAATAATAAAGCTCGTAACGCATGAGATTTAGTTGCCGACCGGCACCTTATATTGCTCGTCGCTGACGTGCTCCATCCAGGTGACGTGCTTGCCGTCGAGCGCCTCTTGGGTGGCGACATGAACCATGCTCGTCGTCGGCGCGGCGCCATGCCAGTGCTTTTCGTTCGGCGGAATCCAGACAACGTCGCCCGCTTTTATCTCGCGCATTTTCCCACCCCAGCTTTGTACCCGGCCCGCGCCGGAGACGACGAATAACGTCTGGCCGAGCGGATGCGTGTGCCAAGCGGTGCGCGCTCCCGGTTCGAAACGGACCAAGCCCGCGCGCACGCGCGCCGGGGCCGGCGCTTCGATGATCGGCTCCTGCCACACCGTGCCGGTGAAGCTCTCCGCCGGCGCGCGACGCGTCGGTCGCGAACCACAGCTGTAAATGTCCATGGTCATATTCTCCCTTGCGATGCGGTCGGGGTGACCGGACCGCCGGCCAACCCATAAGATCACGCCATAGGATAGTGGAAATTTCCGCGCGATACTGTGCGGGAGGAATGAGCGAAGGCCGCGGCCATTCGGGCGCGCTACAGCGGCAAATGCGCCTCATCGGCAAACGAATTTTTGCCGTCCACTTTGGACCCGGCCTTCGTGTCCGCGGCGAAATCCGGCAATGGCTCGTTGCGAGCCCGTTCATAGGCGTCGGCCAATTGCCGCGGCGAGGCGACTGTGGCCGCCTTGGCGGCACGCCACCACCCCCGGATCAGCCAGCCGAGCGCGAGAAAGAGCGCGAACTGAACAATCAAACCGAGAATAGCCGGCGCGCCGCTCAGCTCCCCGATTACACCATGGCCGAGCAGCAGCCCGAAAACGCCGGCGCCCAGGAATCCCGCCGCGAAGCCGCCAATCATACCGTGACGACTGAACAGATCGCCCAACGAACCGGCCGGATATGAGGGCTGCGCGGCGCAGGGAGAAATTTCCTCCTGGCCAGACGCGAGCGCCGGCTGGTTCAATCCAATCGCGCGCGCGCCGTCGGCAAAACGCGCGTCGAGAGCGAGCCGCGCATCCGCCTCCTCCGCCCATAGCAATAGTCCGAATGTGAGAAAGAAGAGCGCCGCCAGCGAGCGTAGCCATCGCACGCGCGACACGATCCCGATCCGGGCTGCGGCAGATGCGTGCACGGCGACGCCCTTTCGCCAGTACCGAGCCTAACATCGCGGTGATTGCCGCGCGGCTCGGTGCGTTATCGAGGCGTCTATCTACGCCGCGGGCGTTCAGCCTTATCTGTCGCAAAGCGTCGCACGCGCGCATGCCGCAGGGGTGCGTCAAGTTGGAACACGCCGGTCACGCAGCGAGCGTCTCTTTTACGGCATTGACCAGCTGCTTGAGCGTAAAGGGCTTTGCCAAGAACGTGAATTGTTCGCCGTCCGCCGGTAGGTGCTTTTGGAACGCGTCTTCGGCATAGCCGGAAACGAAAATGATCTTCAGGGCCGGATTGCGACGGCGCAGTTCCCGCAACAGCGTCGGTCCGTCCATTTCCGGCATGACCACGTCGGAAACGACCAGATCCACTTCGCCTTCCGATTTCTCGAGCATTTCGATGGCCTCGATGCCGTTGCCGGCTTCGAGAACAGTGTAGCCGCGCGAGGCAAGTCCACGCGCGTTGAGCTGGCGCAAGCCCTCCTCATCCTCGACCAACAGGATCGTGCCTTGTCCGGTGAGATCGACGCTGTCCGGCAATTTGCGGTCGGCCACCGCCGGTGCGCCCGCCGAGCTCGGCGCCGCAACCACATCGCCCCGCTCCGCCGCGACATCCGGTGCGCTCGCCACATGCCGCGGCAGGAAAATGCGAAACACCGTGCCTTTGTGTTCAATTGAATCGACGTAAACGAATCCGCCGGTCTGCTTGATAATTCCATAGACCGTCGAAAGCCCGAGCCCAGTTCCTTTGCCGACCTCCTTGGTTGAGAAAAACGGCTCGAAGATTTTGCTAATGATATTCGGCGGGATGCCTACGCCGGTATCGGCGACCTCGACCAGCACGTAATCCGCCGCCGGCATGCCCTTGGCATTGAAGCGCACTGATTCTTGCGCAGTTACATTGCTGGTGCGAACGGTCAACCTGCCGCCATTGGGCATGGCGTCGCGCGCATTCACCGCCAGGTTCACGATGACCTGTTCGAATTGCGAAATGTCGACCTTTACCGGCCACAAATCGCGCCCATGCACGACGTCGAGCGCAACCTTTTCGCCGATCAGCCGCCGCAACAGCATGGTCAGGTCGCTCAAGGCTTCGCCGATATCGAGCACCTGCGGGCGCAGTGTCTGCTTGCGCGAGAACGCCAACAGATGCCGCACTAGGCTCCCCGCCCGGTTGGCATTCTGTTTGATCTGCATGATGTCGCCGAACGAAGGATCGGTCGGTTTGTGAGCGTTGAGCAGAAAATCGGTCGCCATCATGATGGCTGAAAGCACGTTGTTGAAATCGTGCGCGATGCCGCCGGCAAGCTGCCCCACCAGCTCCATCTTCTGTTGCTGCGTTACCTTGTTTTCGAGTTCGCGCTGCGCCGTGGTTTCGAGTGCATAAACGATAGCGGACTCCTGATCGCGCTCTTCCTCCTCGACCGCGGTGACGTAGAACCGCCCGAAGCGCTCGCCCTCACCAGCCAGCATGGCATCGACCGGGGCGATTTCGCTTTTGCCGAGCGCCGCCTGCCGAATTGCGCCCTCAAGCGCTTCGCGGTCGCGCGGAGCGACGGCGGCGAGGATCGAACGATCCTTTGCCTCACCGCTCGTGCCGTGAAACAGCCGCGCGAAGAGCGGATTGGTGCGTACCACGCCACCATGTTTGTCGATCGTGGCGATCGCCATCGGCGTGTGGTGAAAGAAGCGCATGAAGCGGATATCGGCGGCGCGCTGCGGGTCGCTGCGGTCGTCGCGCGCTCGATTGAGCACGAGCGTCCGCGAGGCTCCGGGCGTGCCGTCGGTGCCATAAGCGATGTTGTGCAACACGCGCACGGGCATCGTGCCACCGCTGCGGGTGCGCAGGTCGAGATCGAGCACCTCGGTCTTTATCTCGCCCGGCGCGGCCGGCAGCGTGGTGAGCAGCGCCGCTCCGTCGCCGGCGATTATCTCGCCGAGTTTGAGCCCGCCGGAGCCGACCTGACCGAGATCATGGTCGAGCCAATGCGCGAGCGTGGCATTGAGATAGACGACTTCACCCTTGTGGTTGACGGAAAAAAATCCAGCCGGCGCGTGATCGAGATAGTCGATGGCGTGCTGCAATTCCTGGAATACGTTCTCCTGACGCTCGCGTTCCCGCGTGACATCCGCAAGCGACCAGACGGTCAGCCGCGCCGCGCGTTTGTCGCCGGCGAGCGGCCGGATGCGGAACCGGAGCCACCGCGCCGGCCGGCCCTTGATTCCGGTGACGCGCACCTCTTCCTCGAGCTGGCGGCCTTCCCGCGCGGCTCGCAGCAGCCGATATATCGCCTCCGACGCGTCGGCATCGCCCATGAAGGCGCGCTCCACTGGGCGGGTTTCCTTGCCATCGCCCCCTTCAATCAGATCGAGATAAGCCGGATTGGCGTAGACGACGCGCCCGTC
This sequence comes from Pseudomonadota bacterium, assembly GCA_046730495.1. GTDB lineage: Bacteria > Pseudomonadota > Alphaproteobacteria > Rhizobiales > Xanthobacteraceae > BOG-931. The sequence goes on along the minus strand of JBKPIZ010000319.1, from coordinate 1,562 downwards.
ATTGGCAGTGACCACGACGGCCTCCGGAGCGCCGTCAATCACCGCTTTGATCATTGGGTTGCCGCGATAGGCCACCGCGCGCACACGCAAGATTCCGCAGGCAAAGGCAAACAGCGAAAACACGCCAATGCTGGCGAGAACGGCAAGAAAAGCGATGGTGTATTGCTCGGCATTGCTGCCGCCGAATGTCATAATCGCACTGAGCGCGGCGACCAGCGCCACCGCGACCAAAAGCACCATGACTATGCTGCCGCCGCGTTCAGCACCGGCGGCCTCACCAAGCGCCGAGGCGGCCTCTGCCCCGCGCGACTCCCCTGAAACAGACCCAGCGGGGACCTTGCTGATAGCAGGCACCGACATGAGCTGCTCTGTCATGCTGGTTTCCAGTGCCCTGTGTGACTGAATCGCGCAAGAGGTTTGGCGCTAACGTGCACAACTGCGGCACAACTGGGACGGTTTCCCACGCTCGTTTCGCCAAATGGCCAGAGTTCCACCGGTTTTGCCTTCAAACCGCCGTTAACCATGAGAATGCTGCAGACGTCGGCTTTTCCGGGAAATCGGTTATCGTTATTAAATCATTGCTTTTAGTCGGCCGGGCGAATATCGGCGGCAGTATTAACCTTTAAAGGTAACCGCCAGCCGCGGTCGGCACGCCATCGAGACGGGAGTAGCGCGGATGTTTGAGAGCTTGTTCGGGGCGGAAATGCCGCTCGCCGTGCGCTTTTTCGTGGCGTTTCTGATCGTACTCGGCGTGATCGGTGCGATCTGGTGGATCGTGCGCCGGCTCGGCAGCGGTCGGCTTGGCGCCGGTACGCGCGGCCGGCAACCACGGCTCGCGGTGATCGATTACGCCAGCGTCGACAACCGCCGCCGGCTTATTCTGGTGCGGCGCGACAATGTCGAGCACCTCTTGATGATCGGGGGACCGAGCGACATTGTGGTCGAGCCTAATATCGTCCGCGCCGTTCCGGCGGCGCGCGATGTGGCGCGCGCTCCGGCGGGGATCGAGGCGATCACGCGCGCTATTCCGCTGCCGGACAACGGCGGCGCTTCATGGCCGTTACAACCCGAGGCCAATGGCGGATCGCGGCCCGCGGCACAGCCGGATGCCCAGCACGATGACCTCCCCGGCCGTCCGCAGGGAGAGTCCGGACCCCGCCAACGCGACACGCTAGCCGCGCTTGCCGACGAGCTCTCCACGCGGATCACGCCGCCGCAGCGCAGTCGCGGCAATGTCGGCGAGCCGCCGCGCCAGGATCAGCGTCAAGACCAGCGCCAAGAGCAACGACAGGATCAGCGCGCAGAGCCGCGCCTGGAGCTGCGCAGGCCCGCGCAACCGGCCGCGCCGCCCTCACCGCCGCCTTCGATCGCCGCTAGCGGCGGCGAAGCCGCAGCCGGTGGAGATCAAAATCTTGCCGATATGGCCCAGCGGCTTGAAGCAGCGCTCCGCAAACCGGCAAGCGAGGCACGCGCACCCACCAATCAGGCACGCCCTGCGGCGGCGCCCGAGCAGGCAGCGCGCAGCGATTCGCCACCCCCGCCGCCACGCAATCCACGCGGCA
>JBKPIZ010000318.1:0-8014 GCA_046730495.1 Pseudomonadota bacterium | reverse complement strand
GTGTCATCCACGAACGCGTCGAAAATGCCCATCGCATTGCTGCCGCCGCCGACGCACGCCACGATGGTGTCGGGCAGCCGGCCGATCGCCTCGAGGCACTGCGCGCGCGCCTCGCGGCCGATGACCGACTGGAAGTCGCGGACCATGGTCGGATATGGGTGCGGTCCGATCGCCGAGCCGAGGAGGTAGTACGTGTTGCGCACGTTCGTCACCCAGTCGCGGAGCGCCTCGTTCATGGCGTCCTTCAGCGTCTTCGCGCCGGAAATGACCGGATTCACACGCGCGCCGAGCATCTCCATCCGGAGCACGTTCGGCGCTTGTCGCTCCACGTCGACCGCGCCCATGTACACCTCGCAGGGCAGGCCCATCATCGCGCACGCCGTCGCGGTCGCGACGCCGTGCTGGCCGGCGCCGGTCTCGGCGATCACGCGCGGCTTGCCCATGCGGCGGGCGAGCAGGATCTGGCCGAGCACATTGTTCACCTTGTGCGCGCCGGTGTGATTGAGCTCCTCGCGCTTAAGATAGATCTTGGCGCCGCCGCATTGCCGCGTGAGGCGCTCGGCGAAATAGAGCGGCGACGGGCGGCCGACATAATGGGTCAGATAACCGTCCATTTCCTGCTTGAATGCGGGATCGGACTTGGCAGCGGCGTAGGCTTTTTCCAGCTCAAGCACGAGCGGCATGAGCGTCTCGGCGACAAAGCGTCCGCCATAGATGCCGAAATGGCCGTGCTCGTCCGGACCGGTGCGGAAGGAATTGAGCTGCTGCACTGTCATTGGACCGATTTCCTACGCAGCCGGGTGAACGTGTTGCGCTGCCGCGCTTCGCGCCGCACGCACAAAGGCAATGATCTTATCGACGTCTTTCACCCCGGGAGCGCGCTCGACGCCGGAAGAAACATCGACGCCCGTTGCTCGCGTGATACGCAGAGCCTCGCCGACATTGTCGGCATCAAGCCCGCCGGAGAGCATGAACGGCACGCCGGGCCGCACGTTCATGAGCAAGTGCCAATCGAAACTGTTGCCGAGGCCGCCTGGGCGGGTGGCGTCATGCGGCGCCCGCGCATCGAACAGCAACCGATCGGCCACGCCAGCGTAGGTGCCGATGCGCGCGAGATCATCCTTAACGGCAATCGGCACCGCTTTCATCACCGGCAAGCCGAACTTGCGCCGGATCGCCCCAATTTGCACCACTGATTCCGAGCCGTGCAATTGCAATATGTCCGGATGCAAAGCCTCAACGACTGACTGCAGCAACGTTTCATCGGCATCCACCGTCAGCGCGACTTTCTGCGCGCGGCCGCGCACCCGCTGGCCGAGCGCGCGCGCGGCATCGAACTGCAGGTGCCGCGCCGACGGCGGAAAGAATACGAATCCGACCATGTCGGCGCCGGCATTGAGCGCGGCGTCGAGCGTCTGTGGCGTCGACAGGCCGCAAATTTTAACGATGAGCGCCATCGTATTCGCTGCTTTCCCACGCAGGCTTAACGGGACCGGCGGGCCCCAAAACGCTGCCCGTTCTACATCGCGACGGCGGCTTTGTCTTGCAAGCCCGTTGCAGGGCGTTGCCGGCCCGGGCTGATCGCGCTTCAGTTTCACGGTCGAACGAACGCAGTGAGCGAGGGTGAGGGGGATCCGAACTTGAATTTCGAACTCGGTACCCCCTCACCCCGACCCTCTCCCCGTTGGGGAGAGGGAAATGAAGTCGCGTTGCGAGAACACGTTTAGCGGACAGGCGGCCGCAATTGCAGGCGCTCGGGCGGGCGCGAGGGGGCGTCAATTCCAGTGTCGGGGACGCCGGCGGACCGCTTCAGCGCCTCAATTTCGATGTGCAGGTCCGCGATCTCGCGTTCCAGCCGGCGGGCCGTGCGCCGCCACTTCGACTGCCGCAGCCAAGCCGCGATCCCGCCGATCAAGACACCAAGAACAAGAAGGACAATGACCAGCGCGAACAGGGGCAGGGTCAGCGAAGCGGCCGGATGTTCGGCGCTGAACGGGTCGAGCGATACCGTGACAATCTGCCGGTTGGCGACCGCAAACGCGATGATGACGACGGCGAGCGGCACAAGGATGATGGCCGCGATGATCTTGCGGAAAATGTTGCCCGCTGATCTGGCGGCGCCGGTCAACCTTCGCCCGGCCGGTTGAGGCGCTCGCGCATTTCCTTGCCGGTTTTAAAGAACGGCACGCATTTCTTGTCGACGGCGACATGCGCGCCGGTGCGCGGATTGCGGCCGGTGCGCGCGGGCCGCTGCTTGACCGAAAACGCGCCAAAGCCGCGCAATTCGACGCGATCGCCGCGCGACATCGCCGCGATAATCTCGCCGAGAATGGCGTTGACGATGTTCTCGACGTCACGCTGGTACAGATGGGGATTTTGCGCGGAGATCCGTTGCACCAGTTCCGACTTGATCATTGCTCGCCCCGCAAACGCTGCTTGCCCGTCGACCCGGCACGCCGACTCAAAAAACGCTTATTTCGTGTCGGCAGGGTGCCAAAGGGCCAAAAGACCGTCAAGATTGAAACCCTGCATCGTCGTACTCAATTCAAGACGGTCGGCCAGCGTGCTCAGTCCCACCGCATCAAGCAGCGCGAGCGCCGCAGCGTGCAGGAAGGAAAGGTCGCTGAAGCGGCTGTGCAGATTGTAGTCACGCACCGGCAGGCCGGCGTCGACGTTCTTTTCCTTGCCGAGCCACGCCAGCGCGGTGCGCTCATCGCCAAGCTCATCGATCAATTTTAAATCAATTGCCTGATGTCCGGTGAATACCCGCCCATCGGACGCGGTTTGCAACTGCGAATCGTTAAGGTTGCGGCGATTCTGCACGATTCCTTTGAACCAGGCGTAGGAGTCCTGAATGATCGAATTCAATGCGGCGCGGGCTTCGGGACTGGTCGGTTCGAAACCGTCCGGCGCCGCCTTGAGCGGCGTCGACTTTACCGACTCCACCTTGACGCCAAGTTTCTCGAGCAGATCGGCGACGTTAGGGTACTGGAACAGCACGCCGATCGAGCCGACCAGCGACGTCTCCTGCGCAACGATATGGTCGCCGGCAAGCGCGGTGATATAGCCGCCGGAAGCCGCCAAGCTGTCGACCACCACGACCAGCGGTTTCTTCTCGCGCAGGCGCGCCAGCGCATTGAACAGTTGCTCCGAACCGGCGGTGGTGCCGCCGGGGCTGTCGACGTGGACGATGACTGCGCGCGCCAAGCTAGACCGCGCCAGCCGATCAAGCTGTTCGGTGCGATTCTGGTCGCCTCGGATCAGGCCCGAAATGGTCAAGCGGGCGATGTAGGGGCGCACGCCCCAACCGTAAGTGCGGGTGCCGGACAGCGCGGCCGCGCCGGCAATGCCGAGCACGGCAAGGACGATCGCCGCGACCCGCCAGAAGGTGAGCTTGCGCCGCATGCGGCGGCGATCGACGATGAAATCGGCATCAAGCGACATGGTTTTTGTCCTTTATTCCGCTTTCTACCCGAGCCGGTACTGCACCGCCGCTATACTCCGCGGAGCCTCTATTCCGCTTCTTCCTTGTCGCCGGCGTCGCTTTCTTCGCCTTTGCGCTTGAGCGCCGTTCCGAGGATGTCGCCCAAAGTCGCCCCGGAATCCGATGACCCATATTGGGCGATCGCTTCCTTCTCTTCCGCGACCTCCAGCGCCTTGATCGAGACCGACACCCGGCGCGAGCGGCGATCGAACTGGGTGACGCGGGCATCGACCTTCTCGCCGACCGCAAAGCGATCGGGACGCTGCTCGGAACGGTCGCGCGCGAGCTCGGAGCGTTTGATGAAGGCGGCATAGTCGGTGCCGGCGATCTTGACCTCGATGCCGCCCTCCTTGACCTCCAACACTTCGCAGGTGACGACAGCACCCTTCTTGAGGTCGCCGGCCGCCGAATCGGCCGTCTCGGCCGCGCCTTCCGCAAGCTGCTTGATGCCGAGCGAGATGCGCTCCTTCTCGACGTCGACGTCGAGAACCTGCGCCTTCACCTTGTCGCCCTTTTTATATTCCTCGATCACCTGCTCGCCAGGGCGCTTCCAGTCGAGATCGGACAGGTGAACCATGCCGTCGACATCGCCGTCGAGACCGAGGAACAGGCCGAATTCGGTCTTGTTCTTGACCTCGCCCTCGACCACCGAGCCGGCAGGATATTTCTCGACGAAGACCTCCCACGGATTGCGCATCGTCTGCTTGAGCCCGAGCGAGATGCGGCGCTTGACCGGATCGACTTCGAGCACCTGCACCTCGACCTCCTGCGACGTCGAGACGATCTTGCCGGGGTGCACGTTCTTCTTGGTCCACGACATTTCCGAGACGTGGATCAAGCCCTCGATACCGGGTTCGAGTTCGACGAACGCGCCATAATCGGTGATGTTGGTGACGCGGCCCTTGAAACGCGCGCCAACCGGATATTTCGCCTCGATCCCCTGCCATGGATCGTCGAGCAGCTGTTTCATGCCGAGCGAGATGCGGTGCGTCTCGTGGTTGATCTTGATGATCTTCACCTTCATCTGGTGGCCGATATTGAGCACTTCGGACGGATGATTGACCCGACGCCAGGCGATATCGGTAACGTGCAACAGTCCATCGATGCCGCCGAGATCGACGAACGCGCCATAGTCGGTGATGTTCTTGACCACGCCGTCGATGACCTGGCCCTCCTCGAGGTTCTGCACCAGCTCCTGGCGCTGTTCGGCGCGGGTCTCTTCCAGCACGGTGCGGCGTGACACGACGATATTGCCGCGGCGGCGATCCATCTTGAGAATTTGGAACGGCTGCGGATTGTTCATCAATGGCGACACGTCTCGGATCGGCCGGATGTCGACCTGCGAGCGCGGCAGGAAAGCGACTGCGCCGTCGAGATCGACGGTGAAGCCGCCTTTGACCTGATTGAAGATGATGCCCTGGACCTTTTCATTGTTCTGGAAGGCCTTCTCGAGCTTGCCCCAGCTTTCCTCGCGGCGCGCCTTATCGCGCGACAACACGGCTTCGCCGAGCGCGTTTTCGATCCTTTCGAGATAGACCTCGACGGTATCGCCGACCTTGATCTCGGCCGCGCGGCCCGGACCGGCGAATTCCCGCAATGCGACGCGGCCTTCCGTCTTCAGCCCGACATCGATGACCGCGACTTCGCGTTCAATGGCGACGACCGTGCCTTTGACGACCGAACCTTCCTGCAAATGGCCGTCACTGAACGATTCATCGACCAATTTGGCGAAATCTTCGCGCGACGGCGCGGCAGCGGACTGAGCCGAAACTTGAGCCATAAACTACTCCCGACCCCGAATTTGGGACGAGCCCGAACGCATGGTCACCACCGGCGAGCCCGATGGTTGGGGTCAATGCCATACAGTCGGACGGGTTGCATTCCGGGCGCAGTTTTCGGCGCCGTCAGCGGTTTCGTGACCAAACACGATCGAAGCGGTGAACGGGCTTTACCTCCGATGACGAAGACACCGTTAACGGCGCCTTCGGCCCGCTCGAACAGCCTCGATGATATCGACGGCGGCCCGGAACGCGGCGTCTATACCCAAATGCGTGGTGTCGAGCAAGTGCGCGTCTGGCGCGGCTTTCAGCGGAGCCGCGGTGCGCCGCGAATCCCGTTCATCGCGGCGTAACAGGTCGGCCAGCACCTCGCGCTCGTCGGCAGTCTCGCCGCGCGCGCGCAATTCAAGGAGGCGGCGGGCGGCGCGCACTTCCGGTGAAGCGACGACGAAAAGCTTCACGTCGGCGCCGGGCGCGATGACCGTGCCGATGTCGCGGCCGTCGAGCACGGCGCCGGGCGGCCGGGTTGCGAATGCGCGCTGGTAATTGATCAAGGCCTCGCGGACCTGCGGGATCGCCGCCACCACCGAGGCGGCTTCGGTGATCGGCTGCAGTTTCAGCGCATTTTCTTCGTATTGGCTTGGATCGAGCTTGGCCGCGATCTCGGTGGCATGCTTGGTGTCATCGGGCGGATAGCCGGCATCGAGCATGGCCTTGGCGACGGCCCGGTACAGGAGCCCGGTGTCCAGATGGTGCAGGCCATAGACCGACGCGATCTGTCGCGCGATCGTGCCTTTGCCGGACGCGGCTGGACCGTCGATCGCAATGATCATCGTCGGCTGCCTTTCGCTGCCGCATTTATAATGTGTCGGCGGCCGATACCAATGATGACGACTGCGCTGTTCACGACAAATCAGCGCCCAGCGAACGCATTAATTCGACGAAGCCCGGAAAGCTCGTGGCGATGAAGCTGCCGTCATCGATGCGCACCGGGCGCTCGCTGGCGAGCCCGAGAACGAGCGCCGCCATGGCAATGCGATGATCCATATGGGTCGTGACCACGCCACCGCCGGCGACGCGCCCGCGGCCTTCGACCAAGAGGTCGTCGCCTTCGACCTCCACCTTTACGCCGTTCCCCCGCAGCAGCGCCGCGGTCGCCGCCAACCGGTCGGATTCCTTGACGCGCAATTCCTTAAGCCCGTGCATGACGGTGACGCCTTGGGCAAACGAAGCGGCCACCGCAAGGATCGGATATTCGTCGATCATCGACGGCGCCCGCGCGGCCGGCACCTCGGCGGCACGCAAAGCTCCGGCGCGCACGCGCAGGTCGGCGACCTCTTCGCCGCCTTCCAAGCGCCGCGCGATCGCTTCGATTGAAGCGCCCATCTCAGAAAGTGCGGTGAAAAGACCAGTGCGCAGCGGATTCATCATCACGCTGTTGAGAATGACATCGGAGCCGGGAACGAGCAGTGCAGCCACCAGCGGGAATGCCGACGATGACGGATCGGCGGGCACCGCGACCGGCTGCGGGATCAATTCCGGCTGACCGGCAAGCCGGATGCAACGGCCATTCGCCTCAAATGGGTCGACGCGCAGATCGGCGCCGAAATGCTTGAGCATTTTCTCGGTATGATCGCGGGTCGCTTCGGCTTCGATCACGGTTGTTTCGCCCGGCGCCGAAAGTCCGGCCAGAAGCGTCGCCGATTTCAGCTGCGCCGAAGGAACCGGCGGCCTGAACACAATCGGGATCGGATCGCGAGCGCCGGCGAGCGTCAGGGGTAAGCGACCATCGGCCGAAGCGACCGTCCGGGCGCCGATCCGCTCCAATGGCTCGAGCACCCGGCGCATCGGCCGGCTGCGCAACGAAGCGTCGCCATCGAATGTCGCGGTGATCGGGCACCCGGCGACGGCGCCGAGGGTGAGCCGGCAGCCCGTACCGGAATTCCCGAAATCGAGCCGTTGTTTGGGTTCGGCAAAGCCGCCGACGCCGACGCCATGGATCCGCCACTGCCGTTCGCCGATGCGCTCCATACGAGCGCCAAGCGCCTGCATCGCTTTGGCGGTATTGAGCGCGTCTTCACCTTCGAGCATGCCGGTGATGCGAGTCTCGCCGACCGCAAGCGCCCCGAGAATAAGCGCCCGAATCGAAATGGATTTGTCGCCCGGCACTTGGGCGCGCCCGGTCAGGGGACCGCCGCGGCGGGCGGTGAGCGGAGCGGGCTTCGGATGCATGGCGGGTGCCGAACGTCCGGGTATGACGCAACCCCTGCGGCGCGTCTCAACGAGCGCCGTCTATCATGGGCTGTGCCGGGGCGTCATCCGGTTGTTTTTGGCCGCTTACTGCAGCGGATCGACTATTGACAGCCGCCTTGCGACTAGCCAAGTGAAGCACCCAAATTGCGGGAAGGACGTAGACCGTGGCGAAACCCGAACTGGGTACTAAAAGGCTCTGCGCCAGTTGCGGCGCTAAATTCTACGATTTGAACAAAGACCCGATCCACTGCCCGAAATGCGGGGCGGTGTATGAGGTTGTGGTGGCGACCCGGCCGACGCGGCCGGAGCCAGTGGCTCCCGCGGCGGCCGCCGCGGCGCAGCGGCCGCCTGCCCCGGCTGAGGAGGTTGCCGCGCCGGAGCCGGCCGAAGCCGAGACCGTATCTCTCGAAGAGGCCGATGCCGAGGCGCAAGGCGCCACCGCCAAGAAGCCTGCGCCCACGGAACCGGGGGAGGCCGAGGAAGAAGAAGTCGAGATAGA
>JBKPIZ010000317.1:0-2087 GCA_046730495.1 Pseudomonadota bacterium | reverse complement strand
TGCGAGCCCGCCGACCGTGGATGGCGCCTCGAAGGCACGCAAATCCTTCGCTTGCACATAGGCAGTCTTGCCGGCGGACCAGGCGACGACACCATCCGGCCCGAGTGCGACATGGTCGATCCAGCGGCGTTTCGGGTCGCTTGCTAAGACTTTGCTTGCACCTTCGCCGTCAGTGGCGACGACCTTGCCGTCGTCGCCGGCGGTAACGACACGCCTGTCGTCGGCCGCCGCATCGAGAATAGCCCCGGCATGGGCGGCGACCCGGCGCGGCTCTCCATCCAGCGCCGCCAGCACGAGCGCCTCTTCGCCGAGAACGAATGCGGCGGTGTGGCCGAGAAAATGCGCAGCGACAATAGCGCCGTCGACACTAATCGGGCGGGTGCGTTCGACGACCGAAACTATATCGCTGCCGCTCGCGGCCATCGATCTTGGCTCTACACTATTTCGAGATACAGCTTTCGAAGCCCTCGGTGATCATCTTGCCGGGCAGGTTGCGGCCGATGAAAACGATCCGACTGTCGCGCTTTTCGCCTGCTTGCCATGGCCGCTGATGGTCGCCGTCGAGAATCATGTGCACGCCTTGAAAGACAAAGCGCGCATCGTCGTCTTTGAAAGCGAGAATGCCTTTGCAGCGCAGAATGTTCGGGCCTTCCTTCTGCACCAGGTCCTGCACCCAGGGGAAGAATTTGTCCGGATCGAGCGGCTTGTCGGTCTGCAGTGCAATCGATTGCATTTCCTCGTCGTGATAATGCTTGAGGCCGCCGTGCGTATGCGCATGCGCGTGATCATGATCGTGGCCGTGATCATGGCCATGGCCATGGCCCTGGTCGTGATCATGATGATGGTGATGATCGTGGTCGTCGCCGCCGAGGAAGTCAGGTTCCAGATCAAGGATGCGATCGAGATCGAAGGCATTGCGGCCCAGCACCGCATCCAGCGGAACCTTGGCGCGCTGCGTCTTGTGCAGCTTGGCGTAAGGATTGATGCCGCGAATGCGCGCCTCGACGTCACTTAATTCATCAGGCGAGACGAGATCGGTCTTGTTGATCAGGATGACGTCGGCAAACGCGATCTGATTCTTCGCCTCCGGCGCGTCCTTGAGCCGCTCATTGAGCCATTTGGCGTCGGCGACGGTGACGACGGCGTCGAGCTTGGTCTTGCGCCCGACATTCTCGTCAATGAAAAAGGTTTGCGCGACCGGCGCCGGATCGGCGAGCCCCGTGGTCTCGACGATGATAGCGTCGAATTTCCCTTTTCGCCGCATCAGGCCATCGAGAATGCGCACGAGATCGCCGCGCACGGTGCAGCAGATGCAGCCGTTGTTCATCTCGAACACTTCTTCATCGGCGCCGACCACGAGATCGTTGTCGATGCCGATTTCGCCGAATTCATTGACGATCACGGCGTATTTCTTGCCGTGGGGTTCGGAGAGAATGCGGTTGAGCAAGGTCGTCTTGCCGGCGCCGAGATAGCCGGTCAGCACCGTTACCGGGATTTTTTCAGACGAAGACTGCTCCGACATTCCTGTCTCCTGGCGTTTGGCTTAAGGGCCTCGCGCCTGTGTTGGCGGCATTGATCGCGGGTGATTGCGAAGCTCCCGGCACGCTATATAGGCAATCGCGGTCGCGACCAAAACCCCGCCGGGTTCGCGCCTCCTTCGCACCAGCATTGCTCACGCTTCAAGATGCCGGCGCGGCAGAACGAGCCAAATCAGGCCGCCGACCGGCCCGAGCGCAACCGACAAGAGATAGATAAATCCCGCGACCAGGATGATAGCGGGTCCGGACGGCAGTTCGGCGCGGAACGAGAGGATGAGGCCGGCATAGCTGGAAACGAGCGCGCTCGCGACCGCGGCCGCGATCATTCCGGTCACGTCGCACGCCCAGAAGCGCGCGCTGATCGCCGGCAGCATCATGATGCCGACCGCGAGCAAGGTGCCGAGTACCTGGAATCCGCCCACCAGATTGAGCACGACCAGCGCCAGGAAAACGACATGGGCGGCCGCGCCGGCGCGGCTGACCCGGGGCAGAAATCCCCGATCGACGGATTCGAGCCCCAGCGGAGGCCACATAAAGGCCACCACGACG
>JBKPIZ010000316.1:0-2337 GCA_046730495.1 Pseudomonadota bacterium | reverse complement strand
TCAACTGAAGCCTGTTTTACAAGTGTATATCCTTGAGCATTCATGCATGCATTAAATAGATTGGCATTGGTGATGGCATGATTACTGGCGGGACCGCCACTCAAAAAATTTCCGACTGATTCATTTGAACTTTTCCTTCTGACGCCCGCACCTTTCGCGAAGGTGCGGGAATAGAAGTTCACTCATCGTTCGCCGCTACGCCTCGGTTCGGGTAAATTTTCGATGTCCGCTTACCCCCAAAAGCGGACATCGCTAAGTGCGATCGCCATGTCCGCTTTGTGCCAAAAGCGGACATCAGTTCCAGCGTGTTTTTTTGACCCGCTACAATGACTTGCCTGACCATTGTTCCCGGGGCGAAATGCTTTAGTTAACACCTTCTGTGCCCTACCGGCGTCGCGCCGGTTCATAAACATACAGGCAAGGGATTGTGGAAAAATTCGCTTTGGCCGAAGTGCAGTGCAGGACCGCAGGCACCGCTGCCGTGCAGCTCGCAATTTTGATGTGGAGATGAAGCATTCGTATCATGGAGACCGTCGATGAAGATGTATAGGATCGCCGCCATTCCTGGCGACGGGATCGGCACGGAGGTCGTATCGGCCGGAGTCGAGGTGCTGCATGCTCTGGCCAAACGCGAAGGGAGCTTCCAATTCAAAGTCGATCACTTCGATTGGGGAGGCGACTACTACAAGAAACATGGCCGCATGATGCCTGAGAATGGCCGCAGCCTAATCCGGGATCACGACGCCATCCTGTTTGGCTCCGCCGGTCATCCAGACATTCCCGACCACATCACCCTGTGGGGGCTGCGGCTTGGGATTTGCCAGCCCTTCGACCAGTACGCCAACGTTCGCCCGACGCGGATGCTTCCCGGCATCACGAGTCCGTTGCGCAGCGTAAAACACAAGGAACTGGATTGGGTCATCGTCCGCGAGAACTCGGAGGGCGAGTACGCGGGGGTTGGCGGGCGCGTGCATCAGGGGTCGCCGTTGGAAGCGGCGACCGACGTCGCGATGTTCACCCGCGCCGGGGTCGAACGCATCATGCGGTTCGCCTTCAGGCTTGCTCAGTCGCGACCGAGAAAGCTCCTCACCGTAGTGACCAAGTCGAACGCTCAACGCCACGCCATGGTCATGTGGGACGAGATCGCGACCGAAATCGCTTCCGAGTTCAAGGATGTGACCTGGGACAAGATGCTGGTCGACGCCATGACCATGCGCATGGTCATGAGGCCGGAAACGATCGACACCGTTGTGGCGACGAACCTGCACGCTGACATCCTATCCGACCTCGCGGCCGCATTGGCGGGCTCGCTCGGGATCGCGCCGACCGCCAATCTTAATCCCGAGCGCACATTTCCATCGATGTTCGAACCGATCCACGGCTCGGCTTTCGACATCATGGGGAAGGGAGTTGCCAACCCGGTTGGCACATTCTGGTCGGCGGTGATGATGCTCGAGCATGTGGGCGAGAAAGCTGCGGGCGATCGGCTGATGAAGGCGATCGAGCGCGTGACCGCCGACAACCGCTTTCACACTCCCGATCTAGGCGGCAAAGCAAAGACTGCCGACGTGACGGCGGCCGTAATCGACGCCATACACGGCGCCAACGCCTGATTAGCCCGCGCGGACCAAATCCGATTTCTACGTGGTTCCGCTTTGCTCTCGATAACGGGTTTTTCCGGCCCGGCGCCGCAGCCGGGAAACGCTCAGATATTGTTAACGCTCAGACATTGTTTTCGGGAATGTCTGAGCAATACACCAGGGAAACGCTCAGATATTGTTTTTTCGGGGCGGCCTATCCCATGGCGATCAGGCTTGCTCGCTTGCGTCGTGAGGCTATCTCGATGCGAAGGGTAACAATTGCAAACACCGCCCAACCGCCATGAAAAAGAACTCCCGCGGCTACCACCAAGCTGCCGGGGATCGGGCCAATGGCGGCGCGCTCGAGAACGTCGGCGAAAGTAGATAGCGGTGCCGGATGAATGGCGAGCTTGCCGTAGTATGCAATGGCTTGGATGACAAAGATCCATGCGTAAGTACGCCGAAGGCGCCGGCCGATCGCGCGCGCGAAGCTAATGTGATAGCGCGGATCCACGTAGTCTTTTGCCAGCAGCTCGGTCCAGCTCGGATCACGTCGCACGCCTTCGCCCCGGATCATGGGCGCGTAGAAATCCGTTTCGAGCAACCGCGCGCGTGCCCGCCAGACGTTGAAATAACGATAGCGGCGTGCTTCGAACAGAAGGAACACGCTGACCAGAAGACCGACGAGCACCATGGGCAGGGGTGACGCCTCAGAGCTGCTGTAGGTTGCCGACAGCGCAATGCCCGTCGTGACCAC
>JBKPIZ010000315.1:0-3764 GCA_046730495.1 Pseudomonadota bacterium | reverse complement strand
CGAGTTGCTCGAAATGATGATGGATCGGCGCCATCTTGAACACGCGCTTTCCAGTGAGCTTGTACGACACCACTTGCACGATCACCGATACCGCTTCCAGCACGAACAAACCGCCGATTACCGCCAGCACGACCTCATGCTTGGTGGCAACAGCGACCGCGCCGAGCATGCCGCCGAGCGCGAGCGAGCCGGTATCGCCCATGAAAATCGACGCGGGCGGCGCGTTGAACCACAGAAAGCCGAGGCCGGCGCCGAGCACGGCGCCGCACAGGACCGACAGCTCGCCAGTGCCGGCGACGTAGTGAATTTGCAGATAATCGGCAAAAACGGTGTTTCCGGAGAGGTACGAGATCATCCCGAAGCTTGCCGACGCGATCATGACTGGAACGATGGCGAGGCCGTCAAGTCCGTCGGTCAGGTTCACCGCGTTTCCCGCGCCGACGATGATGAACATGGCGAACAGCACGAAAAACCAACCGAGGTTGAGCACCAGTTCTTTGAAGAAGGGAAATACCAGCGAGGTGGAAAACGGCGCATGACCGAGCCGCACCAGCGCAAAGCAGGCAAGCCCAGCAATGCAGGCCTCGATGATGAGCCGGGTGCGGCCGCGAAAACCTTCATGCGATTGCTTGGTGACCTTCAGATAATCGTCGTAGAACCCCACCAAGCCGAAGCCGAGTGTCACCCATAACACCACCCACACGTATGGATTGGTGGGGTTTGCCCACAGCAGCGTCGAAACCAACATCCCGGACAGGATCATCAGTCCGCCCATCGTCGGGGTTCCGGCCTTGGCGATGATGTGCGTTTTTGGACCGTCGGTGCGGATCGGTTGCCCTTTGCCTTGGAGGAGCCGCAGCCGGTCGATGATGTTTTGTCCGAACAAGAATACAAACAATAACGCTGTTATGACTGCGCCGCCGGTGCGAAACGTGATGTAGCGAAAGACATTGAGCACCGACAGCTTGTCCGACAGATCGACCAGCCAATACAGCATTGCCATCAACCTTGTACGGAAGCGTCTGCCATCGTCTCGTGGCGCGGATAGGCGCGCTGCAAAGCTTTGACGATCGGCGCCATGTGCGAACCCAGCGAGCCCTTCACCATTACGACATCGCCGGCGCGGATTGCCGGCAGCACTTGCGCTTCGAGCGCCGCAGAGTCTTCTGCATAGCCGCCGCGGCGGTTTGCGGGAAGAGCGTCCCAGAGCGCGTGCATCAACGGACCACAGCAAAAAACCAGATCGATGTCATTGGCAACGACTGCATCGGCCAGTCCACGATGCAAATCTAAACCCGTCGGGCCAAGTTCAAGCATGTCACCGAGCACGGCGATACGACGTCCCTGCGGTCCGATGCCTGACCGGCCAAGCACCGCCAAGGCCGCCGCGACCGAAGCCGGATTGGCGTTGTAGCTCTCATCGAGAAGCAGCGCCGTACCGCCGGAAAGCTCGATCGTGATCGGCGCGCCGCGACCCGACGCCGCTTGCAGCTCGGCAAGCGCCAAAGCGGCAAGCGCAATATCGGCGCCGACCAGTTCGGCGGCAACCAACACCGCAAGCGAGTTGATGACAAGGTGCCGTCCCGGGGCGCCGATCTTGTAACTGAAGCGGGTGCCGAGGATTTCCGCTTCAACCGTCGAGCAACGCGCGTGCAGCGCGCACTTGATCAGGCGCGCGTCGGCTTGCGCATGTTCGCCGAACGATATCACGCGTTCGATGCCGGCTTGGTGGGCACGCTCTTTCAGCTGTGCGAATTGGGCAATGTCGCGGTTGACGACGGCCGCGCCGTCCGGCGGCACGCCGAGAAATATTTCCGCCTTGGCGTCGGCAATGTTGGCAAGCGAACCAAGGAATTCGAGATGCACTGGCGCAATCGTAGTGATGACTGCGACATGCGGCCGGACCAGGCGAGCCAGCGGCGCGATTTCGCCCGGGTGATTCATGCCCATTTCGAACACCGCGTACCGGGCGCTCGACGGGCAACGCGCCAGCGATAATGGCACGCCCCATTGATTGTTGTAGGACGCGACCGACGCGTGAGTTTCGCCGTCTTTGGATAACGCAAGCCGCAATGCTTCCTTGGTTCCAGTTTTGCCGATCGAGCCAGTGACGCCGATCACTTTGCCCCGCATGCGGGTTCGAGCGGCGACGGCAAGCTCTCGCAACGCGATAAGCACGTCGGGCACAACCAGCAATGGCGCGTCGCCAGGAAATTGTGTGCGTTTGTCGGCAGCCACCACGGCCAAAGCCGCTTTGGCCGCCAAGGCGTCGACAACAAAGTCATGACCGTCGCGGCGATCGCCGCGAATGGCAAAGAAGGCTTCTCCCGGCGCAGCACTGCGACTGTCGATCGAGAGGCCGGCGACTGATGCCGGAAGTTGTCCCTGGCGCGCCGCGCCCATCGCGCTCGCCATCGCTTCGACGGTCCACAGCGAGCGCGCGGTCATGCGGCAAGTTCCTTAAGCGCGGTAGCGACCGCTTCGTGATCGCTGAAGGGCATGATCCGGTCGCCGATGATTTGGCCGGTTTCATGACCCTTGCCGGCGATGAGCAAGATATCGCCCGCCCGCAACTCGGCGATGGCGCGCCGGATCGCCTCGCGCCGGTCGCCGATCTCGGTGGCGCCCGGCGCCGCCGCCAGAATCGCGGCGCGGATCGCCCTGGCATCTTCGCTGCGGGGATTATCGTCGGTGACGATCACGCGGTCGGCTTTGGCGGCCGCGACCGCGCCCATCAACGGCCGCTTGCCGGGATCGCGATCGCCGCCGGCGCCAACCACGACGACCAAACGTCCGGTAGCGTACGGACGCAATGCCTCGAGCGCCTTTGCCAGCGCATCCGGCTTGTGCGCGTAATCGACGAAGATTTGCGCGCCGCGGCTTTCGCCGACGCGTTCGAGACGACCCTTGGCGCCCTGAAGACGTTCGAGCGCCGCGAAGACCGCGCTGGGGTCGTCGCCGGTAGCGATGGCGAGGCCGGCTGCGAGGAGCGCGTTCTCGGCTTGGAACTCGCCGGCGAGCGGCAAACGGATGCGATAGAGCCTGCGCTGGTGTTCAAGCTTAAGTTTTTGACCAAAACCGTCACGCACCGATTCGAGAAGCCGAATTCCGCTTCCCTTGCGGCCGACCGTCGTGATCACAAGACCGCGCGCTTGCGCCGCGCTTTGCACAGCGTCGGCATGTTCGTGATCGACATTGATGATCGCGGCTGCGCCCGGCGGTAGCAGTTCTGCAAACAACCGCAGCTTGGCGGCAAGATACGCCGCGAAGTTTTGATGATAGTCGAGATGATCGCGCGTGATGTTGGTGAAACCCGCCGCCGCGATGTGCAACCCATCAAGCCGATATTGATCGAGGCCATGCGACGAAGCTTCGATCGCGAGATGGCTGACGCCGTCGGCGGCCAGTGCGTCGAGCGAGCGATGCAGCTCCACCGGGTCGGGTGTCGTTAGTGCGCCGTAAGTCTCGCCGCGCGGTGAGGCGATTCCGACCGTGCCAATGCTCGCGGCGCGATGCCTGTTCGCAGCCCAGATCTGTCGCGTGAACGCTGCTACCGAAGTTTTGCCGCTCGTTCCAGTCACCGCGGCGATCGTCGGAGGTTGGCGCGGAAACAATTTAGACGCGATCGAAGCGACGGCGCGCCGCGCATTGGCGACCCGCATGAACACAATCCCCGCTGGCAGCGGCGTTGCCGGCGCGCGCTCGGCGACGATCGCAACCGCACCGGCGGCGATTGCCGGATCGATGAAACGCGCGCCGTCAGC
>JBKPIZ010000314.1:0-1852 GCA_046730495.1 Pseudomonadota bacterium | reverse complement strand
GCGCAGCGCGACATCGACGCCATGATCGACGGGGTCGTCGGCAACAAGCCGCTGCCAGCCAATATCCGCCAAGACATCATCGAGCGTACTGACGGCATTCCGCTGTTCGTGGAGGAGATGACGAAGGCGGTGCTCGAGGCGGAGACCGAGAGCCAAGCGCGGCAGACCGTCGCCGCGGTCCCGTCTCCGGCCTTGGCGGTCCCGGCAAGCTTGCAGGCGTCGTTGATGGCGCGACTCGACCGGCTCGGCCCGGCCAAGGAGGTGGCGCAGATCGGTGCGGCGATCGGGCGGGAGTTCTCGCATGCCCTTCTGAGTGCCGTTTTGCGTAAGCCAAGTGCTGAGTTGGGATCAGCGTTCGAACGCCTCATTGTGTCTGGTTTGCTGTTCCGGCAGGGCGCGCTGCCGCACGCGACTTACCTATTCAAGCATGCCCTGGTGCAAGACGCTGCTTATGGCACATTGCTGCGCGAACAACGACGCGCGCTGCACGCTCGCATTGCCGACACGCTCGAAGTCCAATTCGCTGATATTGCCGAGAGCCAGCCCGAACTGCTGGCACGTCACTGTACCGAAGCTGGATTGATCGAGAAGGCGGCCAGCCTGTGGGGTAAAGCTGGGCAGCGGTCGTTGGCGCGCTCGGCACTGGTTGAAGCTGCGGAGCAGCTTACTCGCGCTCTTGGTCAGCTCGGCAGTTTGCCTGCGACCTCGGTATCGCGCCGTGAGCAGATCAAGCTTCAGGTCGCACTGATCAACGCTCTCTTCCACGTCAAGGGATATGCCGCGCCTGAGACCAAGGCGGCTGTGGAGCAAGCGCGCCTGCTGATCGAACAAGCTAAAGCCCTCGGAGAGGCTCCCAAAGACCCCTTGCTATTATTCTCGGTCCTCTATGGCCTGTGGGTCGCGAACTTAGTGGCGTTCGACAGGGATGTCTGCACTGATCTGGCAACGGAATTTTTATCGCTCGCCGAGAGTGAAGGGACGGCTGGCCCGCTTATGGTCGGGCATCAAATGCTTGGTATTTCCCTGCAGACCGGCGGAGATATCACAGGAGGCCGAGCTCATTACGATCAGGCGATTGCGCTCTACGACCCTGTGGAGCATCGGCCGCTGGCGACGCGGTTTGGCCAGGACAGCCGAGTGGTGGTGTTATCTCGACGTTCGGCGGCTCTGTGGTTGCTGGGCTATCCCGACGCGGCCTTTGCGGATGCCGAGGACGCGCTCGCGTATGCCCGCGAGATTGGTCACGCTGCAAGTTTGATGTACACGCTGGGTCATGGACTGTTCGCCCGGTATGAATGCGGGAATTATGCGAATGCAACTGCGGCAGTCGATGAACTTATCGCGTTGGCCGAAAAAAAGAGCACGCTTTTCTGGAAAGGGTTCGGCTTGATGCATCAAGGATGCCTATGCGCCTTGAACGCTCAACCATCCGAAGCAGTCCGACTGATCACCTCTGGAATGGACACGCGGGAGTTAACAGGAGCCACACTGTGGATACCATTCTTTTTGTCGCATTTGGCGCGTGCTTACACTGCACTCGGAAATTTTGAGGACGCCCGGCGCTCTATTCGTGAAGCGATGACGACGATCGAAAGAATCAAGGAAGCATGGTGCGAAGCCGAAGTTCACCGAACCGCCGGCGAAATCATGCTGCGGGCCCCAGAGCGAGATGCGGCGAAAGCGGAAGCGTATTTCAATCACGCGCTCACAGTTGCGCGCAGACAGGAGGCAAAAACCTGGGAATTGCGTGCGGTGATGAGCATGGCGCGGCTTTGGCGTGATCAGGGCAAGTCGCAACAGGCTCGCGAATTACTCGCGCCAATCCACCGCTGGTTTACGGAAGGCTTCGACA
>JBKPIZ010000313.1:0-2821 GCA_046730495.1 Pseudomonadota bacterium | reverse complement strand
CATCACAGCCACGGCATCAGCGAGGCATGGATCACGTCGGCCACGCCCTCGCCGCCGACCGAGCGGATGGCGAGATCGACCTCGTCGAGGCCGAAGCGATGGGTCGTGATCAGTTCGAGCGGGAAGCGCTTGGAGGCAAGCTGCGCCAAAGCCAGCTCGCAGGCCTTGTAGCTGTGGCCGCGCGCGCTTTTCATGGTGATGAACTTCACCGTGAACTTTTCCAGCGGGAAGTTCGGAAACTGCGCCATCTCGCCCTGCGCGACGATCACCCCGCCTTTGCGCTTGAGTGCTTCGATCCCGAGCAACATCGGAATGGTGCCGGCGCCAGCGGTGCAGTCGAGCGAGACGTCGACGCCTTTGCCGGCGGTGATCGCCATGACGCGGGAGAGCGGATCCTCCTTGTTGACGTCGATGATGTGATCGGCGCCAAGTTTCTTGGCGACGTCAAGCCGCGCTTTGTCCTTCGATGTGCCGGTGACGATGATCAGCGAGGCGCCGGCCTGCTTGCAGATCACGGTCTGCGACAGGCCCTGCTGGCCGGGGCCCTGGATCAGCACCGTTGAATTGTAGCCGACGCCGCCGTCGAACAGGGACCACTCGACGCCGTTGGCCATCGGCGTCACCAACCCAGCGAGCTCGGCGGTGACGCCCTTCGGCACGTGATGCACGACCGCGTTCCACGGCAGGTAGACATATTGAGCGAAGCCGCCCCACAGATGCGGCGCCCGTTCCGCCGAGGTATAGCCGTAGCGGATGGCGTCCGGATTGGTGCGCCAGTTGGTGTTCTCGCAATGCCGGTATTGTCCGGCATGGCACCACTCGCATTTGCCGCAAGAGACATAGTGTTCGACGAAGACGAGATCGCCTTCCTTGAATCCCTTGCGGCGGGTGAATTCGCGGCCGGCTTTGGCGATCGTGCCGATATTTTCGTGGCCCATGATCACCGGCGCGTTCGACGGCGGATGCTTGTAGAGCTTGACGTCGGTGCCGCAGATGCCGCCGACTTCCATTTTCATCAGCGCGGCGTCCTCCGGAATGTCCGGCATGGGAAATTCGCGCAGCTCGGTCCTGCTGGGTCCGACCCGCACTGCCGCCAGTACTTTTTCCGTCACTTCGGTTGTCCTGTTCCTCGTCATGCCCGGCACTCGGGTCCCGCCTAGGCGGGCCCAAGTGTAAACTCTTGTGCCGGGCATCAACGACTTAATAGGTTTAGCATGTAGATCGAAAGCCGTGGATGGCCGGGACAGGCCCGGCCATGACAAAACAGACTAGTTATGCTTGGCCTTACCAGGAGAACCTCGAACGACCAGGTAGCGACCGAGCGCGTCCGCGAATGGACGCGCGCGCGCTTCGCCCTCACCGACGAAACCGTCATGGTATCGGAGCTCGCTTGCAGCGTCCCGGGTTGCCCACCGATCGAGACTCATGCGGTGTTCTGGATGGCGGCGGGACGGCATCATTTCAAGATCTTCAAGCCGCTCGCTCAGGTGACCGAGGACGACCTGCCGCCGGCTTTCATGAAAAATGCGCTGGTCGCGCTCGAAGGTTTCGACTGCGACTGCTGCTAGATTTAAAAGCACGTTTCTAGGAGCGCCACGGAGGCAGCGAACAATGATCTGCGATTTACTGCAAAAAATTGAACTGTTCCACACTGCCGGAACACAAATGATTCCGCCTCATGGCCCAGATATCGTCAAAGCGCTTTATGACATTCTGACCGTGCTCGACTCCAAGGGATTAGCGCTGCTGGCTTTCGACGGCATCATCGTTGCCGCCACAACATTTGCCGCCGAAAAAGGCGGCGTCTTTCACCGTCGTGGAATGGCTCGATGGCTGGCGATCTTGATTATCATCCTATCGCTGGCCGCATCGGCATTGTGCCTTTGGGTTTCCGAAATTTCTTATTCGTTCTTCCACTATGTCGACTGCACCGCTCCTGACAGACTTGATTTCTCCAATGAGATCACTCGGCTTGCCACTTTAGTCGATTGGCGAACGGCCTATTATCGAACCGCCTGGTGGTTCTCGATGATTGCAATTCCGTTGTTCTTCGTTTTGTTCTGGGGCTCGCTCAATTGGACTAATAAGCCGGCTCATGAAACACACGAGCGGCCTGGGAAGACTCATTGAAAGTCAACTACTCCGGCGTGCCTAAGACGCGAAAGATTTCCTCCAGCTGCGGACTCATTGGCAGATTGAGCGTCTCGCCAGTCAGCAAGCGATGCAAAAACCACTTGTTGTAGAGTTCGGTGAGCCGCCGCCCCTCCGCCATGCGCGCGAAAGCATTGTTGACCACCGCAGCGAAGTCTGGATCGCCGCGGCGAAAGACAAGGCCATAAGGATCGTACGAAAGATATTCGCCAACCACCTTCATGTCATGCGCTCTCGGTTCGGTGGCGATGATGCCGTAGAGCAGCACGTCATCGGTGGAAAAGGCGTCCGCCTTGCCCGCCTCCAAAACCGCAAAAGAGTCGGCGTGATCGCGCGCCGTGACAATATTGATGCCGAGCTTCTGCTTGTCGGAGAGCGTGCGCAGCGCCGCTTCATTGGTGGTGCCGGCAGTGACAACCACGGTCTTTCGGGCAAGGTCGCGATAGGACGCTATCGTGGACGTTTTCGGCACCATCAACTTGGTGCCGGCGACGAAAAAGATCGGCGAGAACGCCACGTCTTTCTGCCGTTGCAAGTTGTTCGTGGTAGAGCCGCATTCGAGATCGATCTGGCCGGCTTGGACCTTGGCCAGCCGGTCGGTCGACGTTACCGGGACGAGCGCGATCTTGATATCCATGCCGTCCAGTTCGGTCGACGCCGCCTCGATGAT
>JBKPIZ010000312.1:0-11176 GCA_046730495.1 Pseudomonadota bacterium | reverse complement strand
CAAACGAATCCCGCCGAGCATCAATTACCAAACGCCAAACCCGCGCATCGATTTTGCCACGTCGCCGTTTTACGTAAACACAAAGCTGCGGGATTTTCCGCTTACCGATACGCCGCGGCGCGCCGCGCTCAACAGTCTCGGAATCGGTGGCACAAATGGCTTCGCTGTCCTCGAAGAAGCGCCGCCGATTGCGGCGACCAAAGACCAATCGCCGGACGGCTTCCCGCGTCTGGTGACCCTCTCGGCCAAAACCGCGGACGCGCTGGTGGCACGTGTCAAGCAGCTTCTGAATTGGCTGAACGACAATCCCGATGCTCCCATCGCTGACCTTTGCTACACCACCAATGTCAGCCGCAGCCAATTTACATTTCGTTTCGCCGCGCCTGCCCGATCGATCGACGAACTGAAGACTCAGCTCACGGCATGGCTACAAACGGCAAGCGAAGATTCCTCGAAGCTGCAACGCACCAGCAAAGCTTCAACCGCTTTCATGTTTTCCGGCCAGGGCTCGCAGAATGCCGGCATGGCCGCGGAGCTATATCGCACGCAATCTGTTTTTCGAAATGCCATGGATCAGTGTCGCGCTTTGGTGGCGCCCCATCTTGAGCAAGATTTGCTCGAGGTGATTTTTGCAGCGGAAAGCGATGATGCGCTGGTCAACCGCACTGACTACACCCAGCCTGCGCTGTTTGCGGTCGAGTATGCTCTGGCGCAACTCGTCAAATCCTGGGGCATCCTGCCGGACGCGTTGATCGGCCACAGCTTGGGCGAAATCACCGCTGCTTGCCTCGCCGATGTCATGACGCTCGAAGACGCGATGCGATTGGTTACGGCCCGCGGCCAGTTGATGCATCGCGTACCGAGCGGCGGAGCCATGGCGGCGATCTTTGCCGAAGAATCCGTCGTCGGCGCGCTCATTGAGAAGATCGCGCCGCAAATCACCGTGGCCGCACTGAACGGTCCGCTCAATACGGTAGTGTCGGGTGAGCGTGAGGCACTGAGAACGCTCGCACAGGAGCTGGACCGGCAGAATATCAGCTATCGGGAGTTGCGAATTTCCAATGGCTTTCATTCGCCGCGAACCGAGCCCATTCTCGATGATTTCGAGGGCGTCGCAGCTCAGATCGTACAGCACGCGCCCAAGCTGCCGCTGATATCCAATCTCACTGGCGAGCGAATGTCCGCTGCGCCCGATAAAACCTATTGGCGCCGCCATCTGCGTGAAACGGTGCGGTTCGGCGATGGCATGCAGGCGCTAGCCAAACTCGAGTGCCGAACCTTTCTCGAAGTCGGACCGCATTCGGTGCTGCTGCCGATTGCACAAATCTGCCTTGGCGCCAAAGCCAAATCTGCAACATGGATCGCAACGCTCAATCGTAAAAGGCCAAACTCCGAAACGATCACCGAGATGCTGGTCGCATTGTATCTCGCCGGCCACAACGTCAATTGGACGGCGGTGCATGCGGACGCTGCGAGGCGAAGGATTCCACTGCCCACCTATCCGTTTCAGCGGCAGCGTTACTGGATAGAGGACGACAAGGCCATTACGGAAGAAACCCGCAATGCGACTGAGCGGCCGCATCCCTTGGTGGGCATGCGTACAAAGTCGACCGGCAACGATGTGCGCTACGAGACGCGCTACGGCGCGCAGCACACCGCCTATTTGTCCGATCATAGAGTCAGAGGAACGGTCGTCCTGCCAACCACCGCGGAATTGGAGGCGGCCACGGTTCTCGGCCGCATGCATTTTGGCACGCCGCGCCTGAGTTTCGACGATGCGGTGCATCACAAAGCGATGCCCTTCACAGATGGGGAAGATCGGGTTGTGCGGTTGTCGCTGACGCCGCTGCAGGCGGACCGGGCGCGTTTCAGCTTACTCAGTGCGGAGCGCGAGGACCCAGAGATCTGGCACACGCACATGACCGGCACGCTGCGCAGATCGGAGGCGCCGTCCGCGTCCGACTTTTCGCTCAAGCAGGTCCAGGCGCGGTGTCAGCAAAAGTGGAGCGCTGCCGATTTGTATGACGCGCTAGAGCGGCACGGGCTTGAATATGGACCAAGCTTTCGTGGCATTCGCGAATTATACCTCGGCGAACGTGAAGCGCTGACGAAAGTGCGGTTGCCTGGGGGGCTGGCAAATTCGCAATACGCGCTGCACCCGGCATTTTTGGATGCCTGCCTGCATGTTTATCCGTTCGTGCTTGACGGCGCCGAAGAGCCCGCAAGCGATCGCCGCAATTCGTATCTGCCCATCTCGCTGGCAGGATTTCGCTGTTACCAAGACGGTGTTGAAGAAGCGTGGGTGCACACCAAACGGCGCAAGGTCGTGAAGGAGGGCACACAGGTATTCGATATTTGCGTCTACGACATGGCAGAGCGATTGGTCGCGGAACTGGAAGGACTGGCCGTTCGGCTATTGCCGCTCGATAAAGTAGTGTCGATCCGAGCCGAGGCCGACGACGTGTATTACCGGCTGGCGTGGCGCAAGAGTATCCGAAGGCCTCTCGACCAAGAGCATCGCGCTCCGGCAAGCTTCCTGATCTTCGCCGATCGAAAGGGTCTCGCTGCGGCACTGGCGAGGAGACTGGAAGCGGCCGGCCATCATTGCCACCTCGTCCGCCGGGGCGATGCATTCGCCCGGCACAACGCTCGAAACTGGAGCGTGAACGAACAGCAGTCGCCGGACTTTCGCAAATTGCTGGAGCAATTCGCTGCCAGCGAGGCGCTACCGTGCGAGGGCATCATTTACCTATGGTCGCTCGACGTCCCGTCGATACCGGATCTCACCTCCGCACAGTTGAAGAGCGGTAGTGAGATGATGTGCCGTGGGGCTTTGGCGATTCTGCAGGCGCTTGCGGCAACGCGATCAACCCAGCCGACTGGCAGGCGTCTGTGGTTTGTGACTGCAAACACGCAGCGGACCGACAGCCGGAAACAGTATGTCGATCCAGTCCAGGCGCCGCTGTGGGGCTTGGGGCGAACAGCCGCGATCGAGTATCCCGGGTTATGGGGCGGATTGATCGATCTGCAACTGAACGGCGATCAAACGCCGGACATCGATTTACTCGCGACAGAATTGCTCCAGCCTGGTCGTGAAACTCAGATTGCCATCTCCGCTGACGGCCAGCGACACGTCTTGAGGCTGGTCAGGCAATCTCTTGCTGAGCTGCCACCACATCGGCTGCGCGTGCGTAGCGACGCCACCTATCTTGTCACCGGTGGGTTGGGAATGTTGGGCCGCAGCGTGACCGAGTGGCTGATAAATAAGGGCGCCAAACACCTGGTCCTGACGGGACGCAATGCCAGCGCCGAAGCCGCACAAGCAGTCTTGCGTACGGCGGCAGCGCACGGCGCGACTCTCCATGTGGTGGCAGCCGACATCAGTCGCGATGAGGACGTAAGCCGGTTGATCCGGACAATCAGCGACCAGATGCCCCCGCTAAGGGGCGTGGTGCAGTCGGCTGGCGTTCTTGATGACGGAATCTTGGCGCAACTCAACTGGGACCGATTCGCGCCCCTGTTCGAGCCGCGCGTATATGGGAGCTGGCTGCTCCATGAGCACACGAAAGGCTTAGAACTGGATTTCTTTATTTTGCAGTCATCTCTGTGGAGCGCGCTGGGCTCTGCAGGCCAGGGAAATTACACCGCGAGCAGCGCTTTTCTCGACGCCTTAGCCGTTCATCGCCGCGCCAGCGGATTACCGGCGATGGCGATCAATTGGTCAGCCTGGTCAGGCGGCGGATTGGCCACCATTTCGGGCGCCCGTGGCGAGGCGATGCTGTCCTCGCTCGGCATGAAATTCGTGCCTCCCGATCGCGCGATGGCGATGTTCGATAACGTGATGCAGCGCCAGATCGATCAGATCGTTATCGCCGTTACTGATTGGCCGACTTATGCCGACAAAACCGGCAGGTCTCCGTTCTTGGCGGAGCTTCTCAACGGCGATGATGAATCCAACGCAGCAAAATTTCCCGAAGGAGGTGTCGCCTTGGATGCGCCGCATGGCGCCGTGAACGGCCACGCACGCCAACATCTGTTGAACAGGCTGCAGCAACACATCACGGTCAAACTCGGCTTCTCCGAAGCGATCGACCCGGAGCAGCCGCTAAACGAAGTCGGCCTCGACTCGCTGATGTCGGTCAGTCTGTCGAATAGCCTCGAAGACGAATTCGGTATTCCGGTCCCAATTGCCGAACTCATCAGCGGACCGACTATTAACCAGCTCGTGGAGGGTGTGTTTGGCGAACTGGTTGGCACCTTCCCCGCGGAGCGCGATCAGGCTGGCGGCGTTGCAGCCGTTGCAGCGCCGAATGGCGGAGAACCGGCCATCGCGGCAGCGGCGAAGAATGAACATCCGGCATCGGTGACGCGGGCCGATGAGTGGACCGATGATGAGCGTGGCGACGCGTCGGCTAAGGCGCAGGCCTTCGCGCCCATGCCCGCTTCATCCGAACAAGGCATTGCGATTGCAAACAGTCATACCGTCGCGATCAATGGCGGCGCCGGCAGAGGAAATGGAGCTGGTGCAGAAAATTTTAATCCAACGACTGACGTTAGCAATGAACCGGTGTTGCGTAGAGCGCGAAAGTGGTTGGTCGCGCCCCAGCCCAACCCCGCCGCGAAAGCGCGTTTGTTCTGTTTTCCTTATGCCGGCGGCGGCGTTGTATCGTTTCGGGCGTGGCCGCAATTCCTCGACAACTCAGTAGAGATCGTGGCGGTTGAGCCGCCGGGACGCGGCACCCGTATCAACGAAGCGCCCATCGACGACATGAATAGTTTCGTCGCAAGCATGTTGCCGGAATTGCTTGATTGGCTGGACAGACCGTCGGCTTTTTTTGGCCACTGCCTGGGCGGACTGACGATGTTTGCGACGCTTTGTGCGCTTCCCACCAGGAGCGCGGAGTTCATCAAGCACGTCTTTGCTTGCGGCGTGCGACCACCGCATCTGTTAAGGCGCAGAGGCGAGTTTGAGGACAATCTGCTTTATGACATGATGCTGCACAAGGAGTTTGACATTAGAATCCCGCCTTATGCCCAAGCGGACGAAATTTTTGTCGATATAGTACGCCACTTCGATACGCCGGCAGCCGATAGGATGTTAGGGATACCGAAATTAAGGAAGCTGTTATTGCCCACTATCCGCGCCGAGTTTGGAATGGCGTATAATTATAAGTATCAAGGGGCGCAGCCGTTTTCATTTCCGATCAGCAGCTTTGTCGGCGATGTAGACCCGTGGGTATCGGAAAAAGACTCGGCCGGATGGGGTGAGCATACCCGCAGCAGATTCACCAATCATGTGCGCAAGGGCTCACATTTTTTGATGGAAGAGGATCGAGAGTACATTTTGCAGATCATCAACAATGAGTTTGTCAAACTGGCAAATCAATAAGGCAATCTGCTGCGCGGCTCGTCTTTGGACTGAAACAGCACATCCGAGCGATTAAGCCGGCAGCTTCCTTTTGGCGATCGCGTCCGCGATAGCCACCGTCCGCCGCGCCATTTCGGCGTGCAAGCGTTCGACCATGCGGCCGTCGACTTGCAGCACACCCTTATTTTCATTCTCCGGCAGATCGAACGCGGCGATGATTTTACGCGCGGTTTCCACCGCTTCGGAGCTCGGCGAGAAAGCCGCATTGCAGGGCTCGATCTGGCGCGGATGAATCAGCGTCTTGCCGTCGAAACCGAAGTCCCGCGCTTGCCGGCACTCCGCGGCGAAACCTTCCTCGTTGCCGATGTCGTTGTAGACGCCATCGAGAATATCGAGCGCGTAGGCGCGCGCGGCGGCGATGCAATTCATCAGCCATGGCACCATCGGCGCTCGGCCGGCAACCAGATGGGCGCGCGTATCTTTGGCCAGATCGTTGGTGCCCATCACGAAGCCGGCAAGCCGCGTCTCTGAATCGAGCGCGGCGGCGGCAATGTCGCGGACGTTGAGCATGGCGAGCGGCGTTTCCATCATCGCCCAGACCCGGACATGCGGATCGGTGCCCATATCGACAAGCCGTGCCGCGAGGTCCTGCAATTGCCGCGGCGACGAGACTTTGGGCACCAGCACGCCATCCGGATGGGCGGAAGCGGCGGCGTCGATGTCCTCGACCCACCAGCGCGTATCAAGGCCGTTGATGCGCACCAGTATTTCGCGCTCGCCGAAGCCTTGCTGCAGTGCTTTGACGACGGCCGCGCGCGCCTGCACCTTGGCCTCCGGCGCCACCGCATCTTCAAGGTCAAGAATGAGGCCGTCGGCCGGCAGATCGCGCCCTTTTTCCAAGGCGCGCGCGTTTGACCCGGGCATATAGAGCACGCTACGGCGCGGCCGGACGGTCATTGGTGGTGAACCCGCCTTTGTTGAAGTGCCACGCTAGCTGCGTGCACGAGCTGTGCCAATCGTCCGCCGCTGGGATGAGGGGGCGACAAAGGGTGCTCAAAATCGCGGCATGGCCCCCTCACCCGCCGCGGCTTCGCGCGGACGACCTCTCCCCGCACAGCGGGGAGAGGTAAGCAGGTTAAGCCGCCTTGCGCTTGGCCGTGATCAGCTTGCGGTTGACCAGGCACTCGGCGATCTGAATGGCGTTGAGCGCCGCGCCTTTGCGCAAATTGTCCGAGACAATCCACATCGACAGCCCGTTCTCGACAGTGGCGTCCTCACGAATGCGGCTGATATAGGTGGCGTCTTCGCCGACCGCCTCATACGGCGTCACGTAACCGCCAGGTTCGCGCGAATCGATCACCAGGCAGCCCGGCGCGTTGCGCAATAGCTCGCGCGCTTCATCACCCGTGATCGGCTGTTCGAACTCGATGTTCACCGCTTCCGAATGACCGATGAAGACCGGAACGCGCACGCAGGTCGCAGTCAGCCTGATCTTGGGATCGAGAATTTTCTTGGTCTCGACCACCATCTTCCATTCTTCCCGGGTGTAGCCGTCCTCCATGAAGACGTCGATCTGCGGGATCAGATTGAATGCGATCCGCTTCGGAAATTTGTTCGCCGCAACCTCGTCGATCTGGAACACCGCCTTAGTCTGGGTGAACAGCTCGTCCATGGCTTCCTTGCCGGCGCCGGACACCGACTGATAAGTGGCGACGACCACGCGCTTGATTCTGGCGCGATCGTGCAGCGGCTTAAGCGCGAGGACGAGCTGTGCCGTCGAGCAATTCGGATTGGCAATGATGCCGCGCTTGCGAAAACCGGCGACTGCGTCGGCATTGACCTCGGGCACGATCAGGGGGACGTCGGAATCGTAGCGCCACGCCGACGAATTATCGATGACGACCGCGCCGGCGGCGGCGATCTTTGGCGAGTACTCCTTCGACACCGCCGCGCCGGCCGACATCAGGCAGAGGTCGGTGCCCGAGAAATCATGGTGTTCGAGCGCTTTGACCTTCAACGTGCGCTCGCCATAGGAGACGTCGACGCCCTGGCTTCTGCGCGAAGCGAGCGCCACGATTTCATCGGCGGGGAACGACCGCTCGGCCAAAATCCCGAGGATTTCCCGGCCGACATTGCCGGTCGCACCGACAACGGCGACGCTGTAACCCATCCTTAACTCTCCACTGAACAAACGGCCCGCCCTTGCATAGGGCGCAACCGAGCGGAAGCGCTTCTAAGCGAGAACAGGGGCAAACACAACGCTGGGTCCCGGGAATAGCTGGGTCCCGGGAATATAGGTGCTCTACCCGAAATCACGGATGCGGTAGCCAGCCTTAATCCCACCGGACTGGCACTCGAGCTTGAAACCTGTGGCGGCAGTGAGGGTTATTCACGGTGCTGTTGCCGGCAGGCAAATCAGGCTAGACTGGCAAGAACGACAGCGAGGAACCAATGTCTTCAGTCGTGCGTCCGCTTACCGGTGCCATCTTCAGCAGCCTGATGGTCGCCGTGCTTGCCGCTAGTGCCATGCCGGCCGCAGCCGCCAAAAAGCAGCCGGCGCCACAGCCGGTCGTCGAGCGCTCCGCCAGCGGCACCATCATCCAGCCGACCACGACAATCGTCCCTGACGGCAACGGCCACAGCCGGGTCATCATCATCCCGCGGCGACGCTCCTATCTCGACACCGGGACCGAAGTGTCGGTCGGCGATCGCACCTTCCGGGACTACGTCTTGCCGCCAGGCGGCGACCCCGGCCGGCCGTACTGGTTCTATGGGCCTGACTTTCAGGGCACCGGCCGGCGTCCGCTGCCTAGCGCTTTCGACGGCACCGGCCTTAGTCCAAACAACCCGTTTTAAGCAGGATTTGTTTGCGGCGGCGCACGCCCCGACCCGCGAGCAACCCGGAGTCATGACGCCAAAGCGAAATGACTGTAGGTTCGCCATTTCGCTTTAGCTTATTCTTTGCGCATGAGCCTTTTCCCACCTCGCTGGCGGAACAAAATTCGCCGCCGCTTCTACAGCCCGTATAACAAGCTCGCCCATCGCGGCCGCTATTTCATCTGCCGCTATTTCGGCGCCGAGTTTCTGGTGCGCTCGGCCAATGTCGGCGGGCTCGAAATCTCCGCCAAGATCGCCGAGTATCCCGAGCTGAAAAACTTCGTGCGCAGCGCGGCGGCGATTAAGCCAGACGTCTTCATCGATGTCGGCGCCAATCTCGGGCTCTACACCTGCATCCTGTTGAAGAACCGGCTGGTGCCGCGCGCCATCCTGTTCGAGCCCGATCGCCGCAATCGCGTTCATCTTGGTGCCAATCTCCTGATCAACGGTTTGCTCGACGCCAATCTGGAAATTCATCCAGTGGCGCTCGGCGCCGCGCCCGGGCGATTTCGGCTCGTGCCCGGACCGGAACGCGATATTGGTCTTTCGCAGATCGTCGAGGTTGCCGCGGAAGGACAAGGCTACGACGTCGAGGTCGTACGCTTCGATGACTTTGTCGCGCTCACCGGCCAAACACTGGCAATCAAGATCGATGTCGAGCGCTATGAGCGCAAAGTGCTCGCCGGCATGGCCCGAACGCTGCGTGACAATCGCGGCATCGTGCAGATCGAGGTGCTGGAAGCGCGCGAGGAGACGACCGCACTCATGACCGCAGCGGGATTCCGGCTGGCGGGGGATTTCGGGCCCAATCTCGTCTTCAGAAAAGACTGAGCGGCTTAAGCCGCAAGCCGCTCCAGCTCGCCGACAATGGCAGCGCCCATTTCCGCGGTGCTGACGACTTTGGCGCCTTCAGATTTGATGTCGGCGGTGCGCAGCCCCTTGGCCAGTACCGCAGCGATCGCGGCATCGAGCGCATCGGCCGCCTTCGCCATGTTGAAGGAATAGCGCAGCGCCATGCCGAACGAGGCCAGCATGGCGATCGGATTGGCCATGCCCTTGCCGGCGATATCCGGCGCCGAGCCATGCACCGGCTCATACATCGCCCTGCGCTGCTTGGTCCTGGCGTCGAGCTCGCCGAGCGAGGCCGACGGCAACATGCCGAGCGAGCCGGTCAGCATTGCCGCGACATCCGATAGCATGTCGCCGAACAGATTGTCGGTGACGATCACGTCAAACTGCTTCGGCCAGCGCACCAGCTGCATGCCGCCGGCATCGGCCAGCATATGTTCGAGCTGCACGTCCTTGTAGTCGCGCTTGTGCAGCTCCTCCACCACCTCGTGCCAGAGCACGCCGGTCTTCATCACATTGCGTTTTTCCATCGAGGTGAGCTTGTTGCGCCGCCGCCGCGCCAATTCGAAGCCGACGCGCGCAATGCGCTCGATCTCGTAAGTATCGTAGACCTGGGTGTCGACCGCGCGTTTCTGGCCGTTGCCGAGATCGGTGATGGTCTTGGGCTCGCCGAAATAAACCCCGCCGGTGAGTTCGCGCAGGATGACGATGTCGAGCCCCTCGACCGCTTCGCGTTTGAGGCTCGATGCGTCGGCGAGCGCCGGATAGACGATCGCCGGACGGATATTGGCGAACAGGCCGAGCTCCTTGCGCAGTCGCAGCAAGCCGGCTTCCGGCCGCGCCTCGAACGGCACCTTGTCCCATTTCGGCCCGCCCACCGCGCCGAAGATCACCGCGTCTGCGGCATGGGCTTTCGCCATCGTGGAATCGGTGATCGCCATCTGGTACGCGTCATAAGCGGCGCCGCCGACCAGATCCTCCTCGACGTCGAAATCGGCGAGTCCCTTTGCGGTATAAAAGGCAAGAAGCCGCTTGACCTCGGCCATGACTTCCGGGCCGATGCCATCGCCGGCGAGCAAAAGAAGCTTGTAACGAGCCATGCAAGACGCCTCGTCAAATGCGGCGCCGATTG
Source organism: Pseudomonadota bacterium (assembly GCA_046730495.1). Lineage (GTDB taxonomy): Bacteria > Pseudomonadota > Alphaproteobacteria > Rhizobiales > Xanthobacteraceae > BOG-931. The sequence continues at coordinate 950 of JBKPIZ010000312.1, read as the reverse complement.
CTAAAGGCCTCAACGCCGCTTGGCAAGCTTAGCTCACGCTTAGCTTCGGCGCGGCGTGAACTGTATTTTCAGACAAATCCCCAGCGAGAAAAAACTTCAAAGCCCGCTGAACCAGTTGTAGCCCTGGTTCTCCCAGTAGCCGCCGGCATCGTTGTTCTGAACCCACATCGCGGTGACGTATTTCGGATTTTTGAACCCAAGCTTGGTCGGGATGCGGATCTTGATCGGGAAACCGTAGGCCGTCGGCAAGGTCTGGTGATCGAATTTGAGCGTCAATTGCGTTTGCGGATGCAAGACGGTGGGCATATCGATGGTGTTGGAATAGCCCTCCGCGCACTGGAACCAGACATATTTTGCGCTCAAGTCGGCACCGATCAGCTTGAGGAAATCGGACAGCCGCACGCCCTGCCACGAACCGATGGCGCTCCAGCCTTCGACGCAAACGTGGCGGGTGATTTGCGACACTTCCGGCATGCGGCCGAGCTCGGCAAGCGTCCAGGATTTCTTGTTGTCAACGAGCCCGCCGATCTCGAGTTGATAGCTGTCGCCGTCGACATCCGGCGCCTCGTCGAGCGAATAGTAAGCATTGAACGGGAACGGCCGCGTAATCGCGCTTTCCGGATATTCCGGCGCCAGCGTTGTCTCGCTGAACAACAGCGCCTGGACGCGGTCGTTGAACCGCGACATGACGCGCAACGCGTTCTCGGCTGTCGGCCCGTCGATAATGTCGCAGCCGGTCAGCATCGCCAGCGAGCCGAGGCTGGCGGCGCCGCGCAGGAACAGCCGGCGCGATGGAACCGGCAATAGCTTCGCCGCATCCTTGATCAGGAGTTTCGCATCGACGCCGGGCGGTGCTTTGCGCTTTTGAGGCATCAGTTCTTTCCTTTATCGCCCCAAGATAATGGCGCGCAGGCTCTTTGGCACGATCAGCGCCAAGGCGACATGGATCG
>JBKPIZ010000311.1:0-3066 GCA_046730495.1 Pseudomonadota bacterium | reverse complement strand
GGTTCAAGTGCCGCCCTGTTTGGGGGAAGTGGCCATGTTGAAGACTGTCGCCGCATTTGATCGTATCGGCGAGGAAAATGCCTTCGCCGTTTTGGCGCGCGCTATGCAACTTGCCGCGCAAGGGCGCGACATCATCAACCTCGGCATCGGCCAACCGGATTTCCGCACCCCCGATTTTATCGTTGAAGCGGCCATCAAGGCGTTGCGCGATGGCCACCACGGCTACACGCCCGCGGTCGGCATCCCGCCGTTGCGCGAGGCGGTGGCTGCCGATCTCGGCAAGCGCTTTGCCGTCAAAGTCTCGCCCGATGCAGTGATGATCATGCCGGGCGGCAAGCCGACCATGTTCATGTCGATCCTGATGTTCGGCGAGCCAGGCGCCGAGATTCTCTATCCCGATCCCGGGTTTCCGATTTACCGCTCGATGATCGAATATACCGGCGCGCGGCCGGTGCCGGTGCCGATCCGCGAGGAAAACAATTTTGCCTTCTCGGCCGAAGAGACCTTAAAGCTGATCACGCCACGCACTCGCCTCCTCATTCTCAATTCGCCCGCCAATCCGACGGGCGGCGTCACGCCCAAAGCGGAAGTCGACAAACTCGTCGCCGGGCTCGAGCGCTTTCCCGATGTCGCCATCATGTCCGACGAAATCTACGACCACATGGTCTATGACGGCGAAAAGCATGTGTGCCTACTCGCCTATCCGTCGATCCGCGATCGCCTGATCCTGCTCAACGGTTGGTCGAAAACCTACGCGATGACCGGATGGCGGCTTGGTTATGCGGTATGGCCGGGCAAGCTTTACGAATATGCGCGCAAGCTCGCGGTCAATCTGCACTCCTGCGTCAACGCTTCGGCGCAATATGCCGGCCTTGCGGGGCTCACCGGCCCGCAAGACGAGCCGGCACGCATGGTGGCCGAGTTCGACAAGCGCCGCAAAGTGGTGGTCGAAGGTTTGAACAAGCTGCCGGGAATTTCCTGCGCCACGCCCAAGGGCGCATTCTATGCCTTTCCAAACATCAAGCGCACCGGCTGGAAAGCCAAAGCCCTGGCGTCCGCACTCCTGGAGGACGCCGGCGTGGCGCTGATCGGCGGGCCGGATTTCGGCATTCTCGGCGAAGGCTATATGCGCGTCTCCTATGCCAATTCGACCGAGAACATTGTGAAGGCGCTCGATCGCATCGGCGAGTTTTTGACATCGCGCAAGGCGGCGTAGCAGAATTTTCCCGCTCGACGCCCGCGAAAGCGGTGACCCAGCGAAAAATCACGACGCTTGATAGGCAGGTCCTGGATTCCCGCTTGCGCGGGAATGAGCGGTGATTGATCACGCTCTCTGTGTCAGCCGGAAACCGGCGATCACAATAGCAAGCCCGGCGAGCTGCGAAACGCTTGGCGCCTCGCCGATGGTGAGATAGCCGATCAGGAGCGTGAACGGCGGCACCAGCGAGGGAAACAGCACCGCCCGGCTCGCGCCGAGCAACACCACCGCGCGCGTGAACAGATAAATCGCGCCGGCGCCGGCGAGAGCACCCTGCACGACGGCTTGCATGGCATTCTCATAAAAACCGGCGGCCAGCATATTGCCGAAGCTGAATAAGAGGATCGGCAACCCGGCGAGCGAGAGCACGCTTGTCACCGCCGTCGCCCGAATAGCCCCGATCCGCCAGTGCCGCACCAGCACACCGAAAATGGCGAAACAGCTTCCCGCCGCGACAAACAGCAAATCGCCAAGCACGCCGTGGGCGCCGATCGTCTGCAACGCTTCGGCACCGATGACCGCCAAGCCGATCACGATGGTCGCGGCGCCGAGAATGCGCCGCGGCGGCAGCGGCTCCTTGAGCACAAGACGTGACAAGACGAGACCGCCAAGCGCCGCGCATGAGGGTTGAATGACCGCGCCGTGGCCCAGCGGCACCAGGATGTAGCCGACATAGCTCAACAGCGCGAGCGGCAAGCCGCCAAACAGAGCGAGCGCCGCGCCGCGGCCAGGCCCGATGATGCGCAGGTCGGCGAAATTGTTTTTGGCCACCAAAGGCAGCAGCGCAAAACCTGGCCACATAAAGCGATGCAGGGCAATCACGAGTGGCGACAGACCCGAGGTCACGCCCTGCCGCGCGGCGACAAAGCCGAGCGCCCAAAACAACGCCGCGCCGGCGCCCCAGGCAACGCCCCACGCCGTTGCGTATTTGGCTGTCACCGTAGCCCCGCTCTGCATCGGCACCGGCATGAAGCAATCAGCCGGCCTCGGCAAGAAGTTCGAGTCCGCCGGCAGCCCGGACGCGCCCCTCATCGAGCCGCACCACGGTGGTCGCGATTTGGCGCACCTCGGCACCGATATGGCTGACATAAACCATCGGGATGGCCGCTTCATCGCGCAGGCGCACGAGGTAAGGCAAGATTTCGCCCTTGTGGCCGGCATCGAGCGACGCGAGCGGCTCGTCGAGCAGCAAAAGACGGGGCTGCATCAGCAAGGCGCGGCCAATGGCGACGCGTTGACGTTCGCCGCCGGATAGCATGCGCGGCCGTCGCTGGAGAAGATGGGTAATGCCCAGCAGCGATGCGATCCGTTCGAATTCAGTCGGGTCGCGCGCGCGCCGGCTCATGCATCGGCCGTAATCGAGGTTCTGCCCCACGCTCATATGCGGAAACAAGCGGCCTTCTTGGAACACGTAACCGATCCGGCGCCGGTGCGGCGGGACATCGATGGCCTTCGCAGCATCGAACAGAGTCGTGTCGTCGAGCATAATGCTGCCGCGATCGGGCTTGAGCAGACCCGCGATCATATTGACCAGCGAAGTTTTTCCCGCTCCCGACGGGCCGATCAGAGCGGTCACCCCCCCGGCGATGTGGAATTGCGCAGCGAGTGCGAAGGCGCCGAGCTGTTTTTCCACCGCGACTGAAAGCACGATCATTCCCCGTGAAAGCGTGCGCTGGCGCGTCGGCCGAGCCACTCAGCGGCAATAAGCGCGGCGAGCGACAAGACGATGGCGACCACGACCAGCCGCCCTGCCGCGGCGTCGCCGTCGGGACTTTGCAGGAATGTGTAGATTGCCGCCGAGATCGTTT